>NZ_JBHVFE010000110.1:0-22100 GCF_042801945.1 Kitasatospora sp. NPDC057542 | reverse complement strand
CACCGGTGCGGACTCGCTGTCGCGGTCCGCGGTCGTTTCCGGTGAGGCCGCCGGTGGCGCGGCGGCGGATGGCGCCGAGGGCCTGGAGCGGGCCGAGGGGCCGGAGCGGGCTGAGGTTCTGGAACCGGCCGAGGGCCTGGAGCGGGCGGAGGGACCGGAGCGGGCCGGCGGTTCCGGCGACGACGGCTCGGACCAGGACGAGGAGCCCGGGCACTCGCGATCGCGGGACCTGCTGCTCCTGGCCGCGATTTGCCTGACGGCCCTGCTGCTGGTGAACGCCTTCGTCGCGCGTCCGTTCTCGGTGCCCTCCGGATCGATGGAGGAGACCCTGCGCCCGGGCGACCGGCTGGTCGCGAACCAGCTCGCCTACGCCTTCGGCGGCCACCCCCGGCGGGGCGACGTCGTGGTCTTCGACGGGACGGGCTCCTTCCTGCGGGAGTCGGCGAAGCCGTCGGGCTTCTGGGACGGCCTGCGCTCGTTCGCCCAGGACCTCGGCCTGGCCCCGGCCGGGGACACCGTCTACGTCAAGCGCGTGATCGGCGTCGGCGGGGACCGGGTGACCAGCACCGGCCCGGGCGCGCCGATCACCGTCAACGGCGTGCCGGTCGACGAGACCTCCTACCTGTTTCCGGGCGACGACCCGTCGAGCGTGGCCTTCGACGTCGTCGTGCCGGCCGGTGAGCTGTGGGTGATGGGCGACCACCGCAGCGCCTCCCGGGACTCCCGCGACCACCTCGGCGAGCCCGGTGGCGGCTTCGTGCCCGAGGAGAAGGTGATCGGCCGGGCGGACTGGGTGGTCTACCCGTTCTCGCGCTGGACCAGCCTGGACCGGCCCGCGGCCTTCGCCGCGACTGCGGGGGCGGGTGGTCATGGGGACCAGGGGTAGGGGGCGGCTCGCCGACCGCCCGGCCGCCGGGGGAACGGCGACCGGAGGACCGGGAGAGGTCGGCGCGGCAGGCCGTGGGCCGGCCGGGGCCCCGCCGGGGCGGGGCCGGGCCGAGCGCCGTCGCAGTGCCCGCAAGGCGGCCCGTCGGCGCAAGCGTTCGCTGGTGCGCGAGCTGCCGCTGATCGTCCTGGTGGCCCTTCTGGTGGCGCTGGTGATGAAGACCTTCCTGGTCCAGGTGTTCGTGATCCCCTCGGGTTCGATGGAGCAGACCATCCTGATCGGGGACCGGGTACTGGTGGACAAGCTGACCCCCTGGTTCGGCAGTGAGCCGCAGCGCGGCGACATCGTGGTGTTCAAGGACCCGGGCGGCTGGCTGGAGCGCGACCGCAAGCCGTCCGAGGACGGCCCCGTGCTGGGTGCGGCCAAGCAGGTGCTGACCTTCGTCGGACTGCTGCCCTCCGAGAACGAGCAGGACCTGATCAAGCGGGTGATCGGCGTCGGCGGGGACACCGTCGAGTGCTGTGACGAGCAGGGGCGCCTCAGCGTCAACGGCCGTCCGGTGGAGGAGTCCTACCTCGCGCCCGGCAACCCGCCGTCCCGACAGACCTTCAAGGTCCAGGTGCCGCAGGGGCGGCTGTGGGTCATGGGCGATCACCGGGACGTCTCCGCCGACTCCCGTTTCCACATGGGCAATCCGGGACAGGGGACGATCCCGCTGAGCGGCGTGGTCGGTCGCGCGTTCGTGATCGCCTGGCCGCTGGACCGCTTCCATCAACTCGATGCGCCGCGTTCACTCTCCTCTCTCGTCCGGATGCCGCAGGCCGGCGGAAGTGCCGCGGAACCGGTGGGCGTTGGGCCGGTTCCTGTGGAACCTCCGCTCGTTATGGGTGTGTTGGGCGTCCTTCCGCTCGTCGTTCACCGGTCCGGACGGCCTCCGGAGTGAGCCGTTCCGGCCGCCGCCCGGACGGGCCTCGCGTGTGGGACCGCGAGCCGGATGCCTGGGAGTGATAGAGAAGTGCAGGTGCGGCCGGGAGTGGTCCCGGCCGCGGGCCGAGGCCGTGCCGGTGTCGGGGGAGTCCGCGGTGGGCAGCCCTGAGGCGTTCATGGTCGTGGTGAGCATGGTGCCCGCTGTGCGGCACTCTGAGCGCGGGCGCGCGGGCGTCCGCACAGCAGGGAGGAGACGTTGTGGGGGATTTGGTGATCGGCGCCCGCTCAGGCGCCGGAGAGCCCGAGGGCCCGGGCCGTCGGGCGGCCCGGTCCGCCGAGTCCGCGACCTCCTCGGCCTCGGCCGAGGACGCGGCGGCGCAGACCGCCGGCGGGCAGGGCGGCGGCGGGCCGGAGGACTCCCCGGACTCCCCGCACGCGGGCGCCGAGCCCGCGGCCGGCTCGGAGTCGGAGGCTCCGTCCCAGTCGCCCAAGCAGCGCTCCTTCTGGAAGGAGCTGCCGATCCTGATCGGCATCGCGCTGATCCTCGCGCTGGTGATCAAGACCTTCTTCGTCCAGGCGTTCTCCATTCCGTCGGAATCGATGCAGAACACGCTGCAGGTCGGCGACCGCGTCCTGGTGGACAAGCTGACCCCGTGGTTCGGGGCCGAGCCCGAGCGCGGTGAGGTCGTGGTGTTCCACGACCCGGGCGGCTGGCTGAACGACGAGCCGACCCCGCAGAGCAGCAACTCCTTCCTCCGCGGCGTGCAGGACGTGCTCAGCTTCGTCGGGCTGATGCCCTCCGCCAACGAGAAGGACCTGATCAAACGGGTCATCGCGGTCGGCGGGGACACCGTCGAGTGCGAGGGTGAAGGGCCGGTCAAGGTCAACGGCGTCGCACTCGACGAGCCGTACGTCTACCAGGGCAACACCCCCTGCGGCGACCACCCCTTCGGACCGGTCGAGGTGCCCAAGGACCGCATCTGGGTGATGGGTGACCACCGCGCCAACTCGCTGGACTCCCGCTTCCACATGGACCAGCCGGGCGGCGGCACCGTCCCGGTGGACAACGTGATCGGGCGAGCCTTCGTGGTGGCCTGGCCGGTCAGCCACTGGTCGACGCTGTCGGTGCCGGACACCTTCGACCAGCCGGGCCTGGCGGTGGACGCGCCGATGGCGCCCCCCGCGGCCGGTGCGGTGGGGGCCGTCGCCCTGCTCCCCCTGGTGCGTCGGGTGCGGAGTCGGGTGGAGCACCGCAAGGAGTCCTGACGTCCACCGGATCGTGTTCCACCGGGTTGGCCCCGACTCTTGCGCGGGCTGTGGTACCGACGAGTAATCTGCTCGGACGTGCCACGGCCCGTCGGCTTTTCCGCCCGTGCCTCCGGCGTGCCAGTGGTGTTCTCCGGTCGGCCAGAGGTGGACGGTGTCGATGAGCAGTGTCGTGGAGCAGACGGCCGAGGGCCCGACCGTGTCCGCCCGTACGCGCCGTCGGCCCGCCGCGGTGTTGCAAGGCGTCGCGCTGGCGCTCGGGCTGGTGCTGATGGTCGGAGGCTTCGCCCTGATCGCGGTCGACTACCGGCCGTACAAGATCCCCACCGCCTCGATGCACCCGACGCTGCGCGCCGGGGACACCGTGCTCGCCCGCAAGGTCGGGGGCGGCGACATCGGGCGGGGTGACGTGGTGGTCTTCCGGGACCAGGCCTGGGGCGGCGAGCTCATGGTCAAGCGGGTGGTCGCGGTCGGCGGGGACACCGTCGCCACCACCGGGACCGAGCACCGGCTGACGGTCAACGGGCAGCCGGTGGACGAGCCCTACCTCGCGACCCAGGGCCGCCAGGGCGATTCGTTCAGCGCGACGGTGCCGCAGGGGCGGCTGTTCCTGCTCGGTGACAACCGAGTGGGCTCGCTCGACTCCCGCACCCACCTGGAGGTCGACGGCGGGACCGTTCCGGCCGACGCCGTCGAGGCCAGGGTCGAGGCCACCGTGCTGCCCTTCGGCCGGATGGGCCTGCTCGACCGGGTCACGGACTTCGACGGCTTCGCGGGCCCGAGGGCCTCGCAGCCGGGACCGCTGGGGCCCTTCGCCTACGCCTCCGTTGCGGGCGCGGCGCTGATCCTCGTGACCTCGGCGGTGGGAGGGGTGGCGGGCCTGGCACGCCGGCTCCGGGGGCGGCGCAGCTCCTGAGCGGGACCGTCGCCCGGCGGCCCGCTCTGCCGAACATCGCCCCGGACGGCCGCGCCGGGTGGCAGGATCGGTAGCGCCACCGATGCGAACGGAAGGAGCGTGGAGCGCTGCCATGACAGCACAGCGTCGCAGGGCGGCGCGGATCCTGCTGCTGGACGGGCTGGACCGCATCCTCCTCTTCCTGGGGGCCGACCCGGCCACCCCGGGGAAGACGTGGTGGTTCACGCCCGGGGGCGGCTTGGAGGCGAGGGAGGACGTGCGTGAGGCCGCCGAGCGGGAGCTCGCCGAGGAGACCGGCCTGCGAGGTGTGGACCTGGGGCCCTTGGTGGCGTACGGCACGGTGTCGTTCTCCTTTCAGGGACAGCGCTACGAGCAGGAGCAGTGGTTCCACCTGGCCCGGACCACGGAGACGGGGCTGGACCACTCGGGCATGGGCGCGGACGAGCACGCCCAACTGCTCGCGGCGCACTGGTGGACGGTCGAGGAACTGAGGGGGACCGCCGAGACGGTCTATCCGGTCGGTCTGGCGGACTTCCTGGAGCGGCTGCTGGCCGAGGGCCCGCCGGTGGATCCGGTGCGGCTCTGACCGTGGGTGCGGTGGTCCACAATGGGTGGACGTGACAAGTTGAGGGGACGCCTGGATGAGTGCCGAAGATCTCGAGAAGTACGAGACCGAGATGGAGCTCAAGCTCTACCGGGAGTACCGGGACGTCGTCGGCCTGTTCAAGTACGTGATCGAGACCGAGCGACGGTTCTACCTCACCAACGACTACGAGTTGCAGGTGCACTCGGTCCAGGGCGAGGTGTTCTTCGAGGTGTCGATGGCGGATGCGTGGGTCTGGGACATGTACCGGCCGGCCCGGTTCGTCCGTAAGGTCCGGGTGCTGACCTTCAAGGACGTGAACATCGAGGAACTCGCGAAGAGCGATCTGGAGCTGCCCTCGGACGAGTCCGGCTTCGGGAACTGACGTTGGACGACTCCGTCCCGCGTTGTCCAGCCGAATTTCGCGGGAGCGGGGCTTCTCACCCCTGCGGGTGACAAAAGTTGTCCACAGGTCCGGGTTATCCACAGGGAACGGGAATTCCCGGGCCTCATCGTGCGCATTGGTGCAGCCTCCTCGGCGGAGGTGGTCACCATGCAGCACACCGTCGTGCAGGACCAGGCCGTACCGGACACGGCCGCAGTCGGGAACGCCCCGCGGGCGATCGCGGACCGCAGCACCAAGAACGCGCTCGGCCGCTACGGCGAGCGGGTCGCCGCCCGCCGCCTCGCGGAGGCCGGGCTCCGCATCCTGGACCGCAACTGGCGCTGCGTCGAGGGCGAGCTGGACATCGTCGCCCTCGACAAACAGGATGAATTGCATTAGATGCAACATTCCGCGCGGTGCCAGAAAGGCCGTTTTGGCTGGTCAACGAGGCGGGCCCCGGAGGGGCCCGCCGAGTCAATCAAGCTCTGACCTGCACGGTAGCACAGAGATTCAACATTGTTGCGTCTGATACAACAGCCTGGTGAGCTCGCAAGCACCCGGCTCGGCATCCCTTGTCCTGGCCCGTAACGTCATCCACCTCGACCCCGCACCGGCGGTGTTCGACGCGATGAAGGAGGGCTGGGCCAGGCAGCAGTCGGCTCGGTTCCTCAAGTCCTCGACGATCGACCCGCGGGTCCGGCTGATCGAGCGGCTGGAGGAGTTCACCGGCCAGTACCCCTGGCAGTGGACGCCAGCCGACGGAGAGGCGTTCATCGCCCACCTGCGAAGCGGCAGCAAGCCGATCCAGATGTCGACCGCCCGCACCTACGAGGTGACGATCGGCCTGTTCCTGGATTACCTCCTCGACTCGCGCTACGGCTGGCTGCACGCCTGCGAAGAGCGGTTCGGAGAGGTGCCGCAGCAGGTCTTCCACGAGGGAAACTCGGTCCTCCACACCGTCGAGTACGAGGGCGACCCGCGCCGTCGGCCGCTGGACTACGACGAGATCCAGGCCCTGTTCGACGCCGCCGACGCCCGCCCTGGCAAGATTCGCGGCCAGGGTCGTAAGGGCGCCCTGTGTGCTCTGCGGGACGCCGCCGTGCTCAAGACGATCTACGCCTACGGGACCCGCCGGACCGAGTCCTCGAAGCTCGACCTGGTCGACTTCCGGCGCAACCGCAAGGCCCCGCAGTTCCGCGGCTGCGGCAGTGTCATGGTCCGGTACGGCAAGTCCCAGAAGGGGTCGCCGCCCAAGCGGCGCACGGTGCTGACCGTTCCGGAGATGGACTGGTGCGTCGACGTCCTGGACCAGTGGGTGACCGAGATACGCCCGCAGTTCTCACCCGGACGCCACCCCGCGCTCTGGGTGACCGAGCGGATCGGACGGCTGTCGCCCCGGTCGATCAACGACGCCTTCGTCGCCGCCCGCGAGGCGGCCGGCCTCGATGAGGACCTCGACCTCCACTGCCTCCGCCACAGCTACATCACCCACCTGACCGAGTTCGGCTACCCGGCCCGGTTCGTTCAGGAACAGGTCGGTCACTCCCATGCCTCGACCACGGCGATCTACATGGGGGTCTCGAACGAGTACCGCAACGCGCTGCTGGAACGATCGATGAAGAACCGACTCGGTGACGACTGGGAGTAACGACGTGATCAAGAAGATGGGCTACCAGTGGCAGCTGCGGAAGCTGATGGCCGAGCGGGAGATGTTTCAGACCTCGGACCTGGTGCCGCTGCTGGCCGAGCGCGGGGTCGTCCTTTCGCGCGAACAGGTCTACCGGCTGGTGACCCAGCCGCCCCAGCGCATGAGCATGGACACCCTCGTGGCGCTCTGCGACATCCTCCAGTGCACCCCGAACGACCTGATCAAGCCCGAGGTCGTCAACACCCAGATCCGCAAGGCGGTCGGCGGCGACACCGACCCGACGCCCATCACCCCGCGCCGAGCCGTCGTCCGGCGCCCAGGGAAGCCATGAACCACAGCCGAAAGGCCAAGCGGGACCGGGAACTCGCGGACCTCAGGGCTGGCCTCGTTGGACAGCTCAGGGAGCACATACCGGCCTTGAGCAGGCAAGTCGCCGAGGCCATCCTCGAACAGGCAAGGGCATGGAGCCCGCGCGGGGCCCGTCAACTCGACCAGCACTTCTCCGAGAAGCCCGACGCACTCTCCGCCCCGTCTCCTCACTGTCCGGTCGTCCTGGTGAGGCTCCTGCGCCAGCTGGAAGCCGAGGGCTACGGGGATGCCGTCACCCAGCCAGCCTGCGCGATCTGCGGCCGCAACGACCGCACGCTTCCACGCCCCACCCCCCAGGGCCGCTGCTGCAACTGGTGCGTCTCCGTCAACGAACTGCGCCGATGCGCCCGCTGCGGCCAGGACGGGCACATCGCCCGGCGAACCGAGGAAGGGGCGATCTGCCGGGCCTGCTACCGCATTGATCCGGTGCTGTCCTCGAAGGAGTGCGCCGGCTGTGGGGAGCTCAAGCCCCCCAAGGTCCGAGGCGATGACGGCACGGCCTACTGCCAGGCATGCACCTCGCGGCCCGAACGGGAGTGCTCCCGCTGCCGGAACCTGCGACCGGTCCATTCCCGCACCGAGGACGGACCAGTCTGCAGGTCCTGCTACCACTCCCCGCCCCGGCCCTGCGGCCGCTGCAGCAGGGTCCGGCCCATCGCCATCCGTGCCGCCGACGGACAACCGGACCTCTGCGGCGGCTGCTATCACGGACCTGTTGGGGAGTGCACCGTCTGCGGACGCAGCCGTCCCGGCAGCCACGTGAGCGACCGGGACGGCGCCTTCCACTGCAGCACCTGCCTGCCGCGTCCCCGCCGGCCTTGCGGAGACTGCGGACGCCAGCAGAAAGTACGCGCCAACTGGCCGATCGGCCCGGTCTGCGATGCCTGCTACCTGCGGCGCAAGCGCAATCCGGCACCGTGCTCGCGCTGCCACCTCGACCAGGTCCTCGTTGGCCAGGCCGACGACGGGAATGACCTCTGCGGGCCCTGCTGCGGCACGGATATCGCCTTTGCCTGCCGCCGCTGCGGCTTCCCCGGCGACATCTTCGCGGACGGGGCCTGCACCCGCTGTGTCGCCAGCGAGCGCGTCCGAGACCTGCTCAGCGCGGAGGACGGCACCATCGACCCGGCACTCCGCCCCCTCGCCGACGGGCTCGCCGCAGTCGACAACCCGGTGACGGTGGTGAGCTGGCTGCGACACAGTGCCGGATCAAAGATCCTGGCTGGACTCGTCTCCCAGCGCGCGGAGATCACGCACGCGTCGCTGGACGTCCTGCCCCAGGACAAGACGACCCGCTACGTCCGGGAGGTCCTGGTGGCCACCGGCATCCTGCCTCAGCGCCAGGAATACCTCGCGCAACTGGAGATCTGGACCGATGTCGCTGTCCAAGGGCTGCCACCACACCAGGCCCGGATCATCCGCCCGTTCGCCGAGTGGGGCATCATCCGCGACGCCCGACGCCGGGCAGCCCGCGGTCGCTACCGCACCGGCGCCGCTGCGACCGACCGCTACGAGATCCGCACCGCCATCAAGTTCCTAACCTGGCTCGACGAGCACCAACGCGACCTCGCCACCCTCGCCCAGGAGGACCTCGACCTCTGGCTCGTCACCCATCCGACCAAGCACCGGCCGGTCAGCTCCTTCATCCGCTGGGCCGTCGCCCGCCGCCTCACCGGAGAGCTCACCATCCCCGCGCGGCGGTCCGGCTCGCCCTACCGATTCCTCGGCGACCAGGAACACCACGACCAGCTGAAGCGCTGCCTCAACGACGGAGAACTCCCGATCGAGGCCCGGATCGCGGGCGCCCTGACTGGGCTCTACGCTCTCCCGACCGTCCGAATCGTCGAACTGACCACCGACAGGTTCCACCACGATGGGGACGCCTCCTACATCACCATCGACCGCAACCCCGTACTGCTGCCGCCGAAACTGGCTCGACTCATCGATGAGCAGGCCGCGCGACCGACAACGGCCCACATGGCCCGGCCGAAGCAAGACGACGGCGGCTTCCTATTTCCCGGACAATTCGCCAGCCGACCGATCAGCGCGGGGCGGCTCCAGACGCTCATGAAGCAACACGGCCTCGCGGTGATCAGCGCACGCAACACCGCCATGATCGAAGCAGTGGCCGACCTCCCACCCATCGTCATCAGCGACCTGTTCGGCATCCACCCGACCACCGCCTACGCCTGGGCCCAGTACGCACAGGACAGCTGGGCCGATTACCTTGCGGCCGGCCACGAGGACACGGAGTAAGCACACCCCAAAGGCACCAGGTGAGCGAGTCGTCCAGGTCAGAACGGAGGTTCTGACGTGTACGGCACCCCTCCAGGAGGGCCGAACACCGGTCCGTTCTCGTTGTCCGAGAGGGCAGCGTTCCACAGCTTCCGCAGCGCTTCCCCGTAAGTGACAGTCTGGTTGCCCCACCCGGTCCTGGAGCGAACTCCTGAAGGGTTAAGGCCCGAGCGCTCGCTGAAGAGGATGAGCACAGCTGCCACCGTGCTCCAGCGCATCGGCACCGTCTCGCCCTTGAGCATCCGGCGAATGGTCTCCCTGCTTGCCATGCCCGGCAAATTGTCCCGCCGCGCGAGGTCCTCGGCGATCTCCAACAGAGTCGGGCGACCGGCCTCCTCGTAGTGGAAGAACAGCTCCGCCACGAACGCTCGTCTTGGTCCTGGCGGCAGGGCATCCTCCGACGGCATCCGAATGACTCGACCCACGGGTTCCCTCCCAGTTGTCCGAGGGTCTGAGTCTAGGCAAGACACGTGAAGACACACCAAGCCCAGGGAGGACACGTTTCTGCCAGTTGCTACTCAACGCGGCCATAAAGCACACCTGTTGACTCTGTGTAACAACGGCGCCAGCGACACCTCATGCTGGATTCAGAGCAGGCGCCGCCTTCTACGGCTTCCTGCGATGCCCGGCCGACCGGTCGGGCGCCGAACAGCGCCGGCCCTCCCGAGTTCTCAAGGCCCAGGGAGAACCGACGCTGCGAGAGAGGAGACCCGTGAGCGGATCACACTCCCAACCCAATCCTGCCCGACGTCGCTGGCGCCTCGCGTTTGCGTTCGCTGTCCTAATCGGCTTCGCCGGGTTGATCGCGATGATCTTCTGGGCGCCATTGGAGCGGGCGCAACTTCTTGTCGCACTGATCTCCGCGCCGTTGGCCAGCGTGGTGATCGCGACTGCGGACCACCTGCGGTCGAACCGTCGGGAGGACTGACCGCTCGTTCTGGGCCGGTTCACTGCCAGAAGACGGCAGGGTGAATCGGCCCAGAACGAGGGAATAGCGCAAGGTTGAAACACTGCCTCTTCACCAGTCGGCGACACCGTGGCGGTCTGCGAGGTGAAGACCCGCTCCGAGCGGGGTTTCCAGCAGCCCACCGAGGCCATCGACCGGACCAAGGCCGCCCGGCTGCAACGCCTGGCCGAGCGCTGGATGGCCGAGCGCTGGCCCGGTCACTTCGCCCGACTGGCCGGCCCTGACTACGACCCGGGGCCCACCGATCCGCAATGGCCGCCCGCCCCGCCGGGCGGGGTGCGGATCGACCTGGTCGCAGTGGTCAACCGGGTGCGGGGTGCAGCCCTGGTCGATCACCTGCGGGGGGTGGTCTGAGATGGCCTTCGCCCGCACCTGTTCCGTCGCGCTGGTCGGTGTCGACGGAGTGATCGTCGAGGTCCAGGCCGATCTGGAGCCCGGGGTGGCCGCGTTCACCCTGGTCGGCCTGCCCGACAAGGCGCTCACCGAAGCCCGCGACCGGGTCCGTGCCGCGGTCGTGAACAGCGGCGAGGCCTGGCCGCAGCGCAAACTGACGGTCGGCCTCAGCCCCGCCTCGGTGCCCAAGAGCGGCAGCGGTTTCGACCTCGCGGTGGCCTGCGCCGTGCTGGCCGCCGCCGAACGCCTCGACCCCTCCGCCATCGCCGACCTGCTGATCATCGGCGAGCTGGGGCTGGACGGCCGGGTGCGGCCGGTCAGAGGGGTGCTGCCGTCGGTGCTGGCCGCCGCGGACGCCGGGTACGAGCGGGTTGTGGTCGCCGAGCAGACCGCGCCCGAGGCCTCGCTCGTCCCCGGGGTGACGGTGATCGGCGTCCGCAGCCTGCGCCAGCTCGTCGCCGGCCTGACCGGGGCGGCGGCACCGGAGGAGCCGCCGGACCCGATCGGCGGTCGGCCGGATCCGCTGATGGCCGGCCTGATGCTGCCCTGTGCGGGCGTGCGGGGCCTGCCCGACGACAAGGCGGCCCGGCTCGACATGGCCGACGTGGCCGGCCAGTACGAGGCCCGGCGGGCCCTGGAGATCGCCGCGGCCGGAGGACACCACCTCTACCTGAAGGGCCCGCCGGGTGCGGGCAAGACGATGCTGGCGGAGCGGTTGCCCGCGCTGCTCCCGCCGCTGACCCAGAAGGAGGCACTGGAGGTCACTGCCGTCCACTCGGTGGCCGGACTGCTCCCGGCCGGGCGTCCACTGATCGACACCGCCCCCTACTGTGCCCCGCACCACTCCACGACGATGCCCGCGATCGTCGGCGGCGGCAGCGGTCTGCCGAGACCGGGGGCGGTCTCGCTGGCCCACCGGGGCGTGCTCTTCCTGGACGAGGCACCGGAGTTCCCGGTCCGGGTGCTCGACGCGCTGCGCCAGCCGCTGGAGTCGGGCGAGGTGGTGATCGCCCGTTCGGCCGGATCGCTGCGGCTCCCCGCCCGCTTCCTGCTCTGTCTGGCGGCCAACCCCTGTCCGTGCGGCCGGTACTCGCGGCGGGGCGAAGGCTGCGAGTGCACCCCGGCCATGGTCAGCCGCTACCAGGGGCGGCTCTCCGGGCCACTGCTGGACCGGGTCGACCTCCAGGTCCAGGTGGCCCCGGTGACCAGGGTCGAGCTCATGGAGCGGGACACCACGGCGGAGACCACCGAGACCGTCGCGGCCCGGGTGCTGGCCGCGCGGGAGCGGGCGGCGGCCCGGCTGGCGGACACCCCGTGGCGGACCAACGCGGAGGTGCCGGGCCACGAACTGCGCACTCGCTGGCAGCTCGCGGCCGGCGCGCTCAACGACGCCGCGCGGCAGTTGGAACGGGGGCTGCTGACCGCCCGGGGCCTGGACCGGGTGCTCCGGGTCGCCTGGACGGTCGCCGACCTCGCCGGACGCGACCGGCCGGACCAGCGGGACGTGCGCACCGCCCTGGTCCTGCGCACCGGCGAGGAGCACGGACTGCTTCTGACCGAGCGGGTCTTCGGCCGGCTCGGCGGAATCCCGGCGCAGCGCGGCAGCCCGGAAGACGGCCGGCCCGGGAAGCCCGAGGCGCCTGACGGGCATCCGCAGAACCAGGAGGGTGAGGCATGAACCGGTTGGTGAGGCAACCCCGAATTCCCGGAGCGGCCGAGGCCGGGGCCGGTGCCGCAACCTCCGCCGAGCCCGATCCCGAGCGTCTCGCCCGGGTGGCGCTCGGTCGGCTCAGCGAACCGGGAGACGCGGTGGTCGGCCGGTGGCTCGGCCAACTCCCCGCCGTCGACGTGGTCAAGGCGATCCGGGACGGAGCGGTGCCCGACCATCCCGGACTGGACTCCACCCGACTGGCCGGGTACCAGGCGCGGCTGTCGGGGCTGGACCCGCAGATGGACCTGAAACGGGTACGGGACGTCGGCGGACGGTTCATCATTCCGGGGGACACGGAATGGCCCAGCCAACTCGACGACCTCGGTGACGGGCGTCCGATCGGGCTCTGGGTGACGGGCACCGGCTCCCTGCGGCTGCTCGCGCTCCGTTCGGTCGCGATGGTGGGCTCCCGCGCCTGCACGGCCTACGGCGCCCATGTCGCGGGGGAGCTGTCGGCCCAACTGGCCGAGCGCGGCTGGGTGGTGATCTCCGGAGCCGCCTACGGGATCGACGCGGCCGCGCACCGCGGGGCACTCGCGGTCGGCGGGATGACCGCAGCCGTGCTCGCCTGCGGCGTCGACGTGGCCTACCCCAAGGGCAACGCCGAACTGATCCGACGGATCGGCGTCCAGGGTCTGTTGGTCAGCGAACTCCCGCCCGGGGAGCACCCGAACCGCTTCCGCTTCGTCCTCCGCAACCGGGTCATCGCGGCGCTTACCCGGGGAACGGTGGTGGTCGAGGCGGCGGTGCGCAGCGGCGCCCTGAGTACGGCCAGACGGGCGCGGGACCTCAACCGCCACACCATGGGCGTCGCAGGCCCGGTCACGTCGGAGCTCTCCGCCGGGGTGCACGCCCTGATCCGCAGCGGGGGTGCCACCCTGGTCACCGACGCGGCCGAGATCACCGAGCTGATCGGGGCGATCGGGGACGACCTGGCGCCGCCGCGCAGCGGCCCGGTGCTCCCGCGCGACCTGCTGGAACCGGCGGTAGCCCGGGTGCTGGAGGCCGTACCGGCGACGGCGGAGGGCGCACCGGTCGAGCGCCTGGCCCGGCAGTCCGGGCTCCCACCGGACGAGGTCCTGCAACGGCTCTACGAGTTGGGATCACTCGGCTACGTGGAGCGGCACGGCGCGCACTGGCGCGTGGTGCGGAGGAGGTGAGCGTCGGGACGGAGAACGCATTCGCGCCGAGGGAGCGCAGGTCGGAACCGCCCGGCCGACCCGCCGATCCGGTTCTCCTGTTCGCCTGCCGGTCTTGTGTGCGAGCGCCACCGGATCGGGGGACGACCGGGTGGCGGTAGCGTTTTGCAGCGAGTCGGTCACGCTACGCTCCACATGCCTTCCCTATCAGCACATGACTCGGCAGAACGGCGCAGACCAACGCATGCCCACACACATTCCCGGACACAGAGTGACCGGTGGCGCTCGGTCCTCGGGAGGGCCGCGGGCCGACCGGCGCCCCGCGCCCGACTTCCCGGCCAAGGCGGCGGGGACGATGGGAGGCCTGTCGCGCCAGGGTGGCCAGCCGACGGTGGTGCCCCAGCCTGCGGATGCGGCCCGGGACGCAGAGCCGACCCAGGGCACTGACGCGACCGGCCCCGTCGGTGCACCCGCCGGTGCACCCCCCGGTGCGGTCGCGGCCGGCGCGCCCCGGCCGCCCGGCGGTGCGCCGGCCCGGGGCGTCGCCTCCCGGCCGTTCGCCTCGCCGGTGTCCCCGCCCCGCCGGGAGAGGGCGGCGGACGGCGATCGGGGGCGGGACGCCCGGGAGGCCGCGGCCCAGGGCCGCACCGCGCTCGAAGAGCTCTGGCGCTCCTACAAGGAGACCGGGGACCAGCGACTGCGCGAGCAGCTGATCCTGCACTACTCACCGCTCGTCAAGTACGTGGCGGGCCGGGTCGGGGTCGGTCTGCCCTCCAACGTCGAACAGGCGGACTTCGTCTCCTCGGGGGTCTTCGGGCTGATCGACGCGATCGAGAAGTTCGACATCGACCGCGCCATCAAGTTCGAGACCTACGCGATCAGCCGCATCCGCGGTGCGATCATCGACGAGCTGCGTGCCCTGGACTGGATCCCGCGCTCGGTGCGGCAGAAGGCGAAGGCGGTCGAGCGGACGTACGCGACGCTGGAGGCCAGGCTGCGCCGGACGCCGCACGAGCCCGAGGTCGCGGCCGAGATGGGCATCGCGATCGAGGACCTGCACGCCATCTTCAGCCAGCTGTCGCTGGCCAACGTGGTGGCGCTGGACGAACTGCTCCACCCGGTGGGGGAGGGCGGCGACCGGCTGAGCCTGATGGACACCCTGGAGGACCACGGCGCGGACAACCCGGTCGAGGTGGCCGAGGACCGAGAACTGCGCAGGCTGCTGGCCCAGGCGGTCAACACCCTCCCCGAGCGGGAGAAGACGGTGGTGACGCTCTACTACTACGAGGGACTCACCCTCGCCGAGATCGGACAGGTGCTGGGGGTGACGGAGAGCCGGGTGAGCCAGATCCACACCAAGTCCGTCCTCCAGCTGCGCGCCAAGCTGTCGGACATCCGATAGGGCGTCGGTAGCCGGGCGCCGCACCCCAGCCGGCAGTAACCGGTCGTCGGGCCTGCGCCTCCTCGCGATGCGCGGCGCCGTACCGGCCGGAGGTAGGGCTCCGTACAGTGGGAGCGTGCCGAAGATCCGAGCGGCCACGGTGGCCGAGCATCGCCAGCTCCAGCGTGCAGCCCTCCTCGATGCTGCCCGCACCCTGCTCACCGAGGGTGGCATGGAGGCCCTGACCTTCCCCGCGCTCGCGGCGTGCACCGGGCTGGCGCGCTCCTCGGTCTACGAGTACTTCCGCTCCCGCGCCGCCGTGGTCGAGGCGCTCTGCGAGGTGGACCTCCCGCTCTGGGCGGCCGAGATCGAGGCCGGGATGGAGAGCTGCGACACCGCCGTCGAGCGGATCGAGGCCTACGTCCGAGGCCAGCTGGCGCTGGCCGCCGACCCCCGGCACCGCGCGGTGGTGGCGATCTCGACGCTGGAACTCGACGAGGCCGCGCGTGAGCGGATCAGGGCAGCGCACGGCAGGCTGGCCGGTCTGGTCGGCCGGACATTGGAGGACCTCGGCCACGAGCAGCCCCGGCTCGCCGCAGCCCTGGTCCAGGGCGTCGTGGAGGCGGCGACCCGCAGGGCCGAGCAGGCCGCGGCCGGGGGTCGCGCCGGCTGTGCGACCGAGAGTCCCGAGGGGATCGCCGACGCCGCCGTCGCGATGGTGCTGCACGGGCTCGTCCGTCCCTGAGCCGGGCCCCGGCCCTGCCCAGGCCCGGGCCCGGCCTCGGCCCGGTCCTGGATCCGGCGCTGGATCCGGCGCTGCCCCGGCCCGGCTTGCCGCCGACTGGCGCGCGACGGTGCGCCCTACCCGCCACCGCCGTCCAACGGCAGCAGCCGTGCCGTGCCCGCGCCGAACAGGGCCAGTGGGTCCAGGTAGCGGCTTCCGCGCAGCAGCCCCCAGTGCAGGCAGTCGCGCCCGGCACAGTGCCGTCCGTCCGGGGCGAGCAGCCCGATCACCTGCCCGGCGGCCACCGGGGTGCCGACCGGGACAGTGCCGGTGACGGGCAGGTAGGTGGTCCGGAGTGGGGGAGAGCCCGAGCCGGGGTGGGAGACGGTCACCACCGGCCGCCCGGCCACCGGCCCGGAGAACGTGACCACTCCAGGAGCCGCCGCCCGCACCTCCGTCCCCGGTAGGCCGGCGAGGTCCACCCCCCGGTGCCCGGCGGCCCAGACCTTCGCCGGCGGCTCGAACCTGCCCAGCAGCCCGCCCGGCCCGCCCACCGGCCAGGCCCGCTCAACACCACCCCGCCCGACCCCGCCAACCGAGCCCGGGACACCGGCCGCGCCGGCATCTCCCGCAGCCCCTGAGGCCCCTGAGGTTCCCGAGGCCCCTGAGGTCTCCGAGGCTCCTGAGGCATCCAAGGCATCCGCAGTCCCCGACAGCACGGGCACGAGGACGAGCACCACCGCCACCACCGCGGACAGCACCCCTCGCAGGCCCCGAACCACCCCGATCACCGCGGTCACCCCGACGAACCACCCATGACCAGTCATGCCCGCAGCCTCACCACCCCGTAGCCCCCGCACCACCCACATCCGGATTCCTGTGGACAAACCGCCCGTGCGCCCGAGCGCCGTCCCTCCGGCGGGTGTACGGACGCCGCCATCCGGTGTACAAACGGCATATCGGCGACGGACCTCGGGCGGGCGGCCGACCAGCCCGCGTCCACTCCGGAGCCCACACCCGCGCCCACCCCAGGCTGCGCCCAGCGCCCCCGCCCCGACCCCGCCGCAGCCCCACCGGAACCCGCCCACCCCGGCCGTTCCCCGGGCTTCCCCCAGGTCCTCGGCGGGCCCCCGGCCACGCGTGGAGTCGCTCGTCCCTCGGCGCTTCCCGTACACTTCACACGCGACCCGGTCCGCCGGGTCGACTTCGCACGCCCCGCCACCGGCGGTCGGACGCGGTTCGTCCGCAGCCCCGCCAGGTGCGAGTGCCGCTCGGTCCGCCGAGCCCGACCGGCCCCAGGGTTGGGAGGGCAGAAGCGGCTCGGCACGTTCGGGGCGTCAGGCGTGGCTGTCACCTGGCCGCCACGGACAAACCGAGCCTGACCCGGCTGTGGGCGATCGCTGCGAGGCAGTGCCGCCGCCGGGCCGTAACACCAAGGAGCACGGCAATGGCCGTCGTCACGATGCGGGAGCTGCTGGAGAGCGGCGTCCACTTCGGTCACCAGACCCGCCGCTGGAACCCGAAGATGAAGCGCTTCATCATCACCGAGCGCAACGGCATCTACATCATCGACCTCCTGCAGTCGCTGAACTACATCGACCGCGCCTTCGAGTTCATCAAGGAGACCGTTGCCCACGGCGGCAGCGTCCTCTTCGTCGGCACGAAGAAGCAGGCCCAGGAGGCCATCGCCGAGCAGGCCACCCGCGTGGGCATGCCCTACGTGAACCAGCGCTGGCTCGGCGGCATGCTGACCAACTTCTCGACCGTCTACAAGCGCCTCCAGCGCCTGAAGGAGCTCGGCGAGCTGGACTTCTCGGACGTGGCCGGCTCCGGCCTCACCAAGAAGGAGCTCCTGGTCCTCCAGCGCGAGCACGACAAGCTGGAGAAGACCCTCGGCGGTATCCGCGACATGCAGCGCGTTCCCAGCGCCGTCTGGATCGTGGACACCAAGAAGGAGCACATCGCGGTCGGCGAGGCCCGGAAGCTCAACATCCCGGTCGTCGCCATCCTCGACACCAACTGTGACCCGGACGAGGTCGACTACAAGATCCCGGGCAACGACGACGCGATCCGCTCCGTCACCCTGCTGACCCGTGTGATCGCCGACGCCGTGGCCGAGGGCCTGAAGTCCCGCGCCGGTGTCGCCAAGGGCGACGCCAAGGCCGAGCCGGGTGCCGACCAGCCGCTGGCCGCCTGGGAGAAGGACCTTCTCGAGGGCGAGAAGAAGGCTGAGGAGGCTCCGGCCGCCGAGGCTCCCGCCACCGAGGCCCCCGCCACCGAGGCCCCCGCCACCGAGGCGCCGGCCGAGCAGGCCTGACGTACCAAGGGTGAGGGGCAGCCGCCGGTGCGAAGCCGGCGGGTGCCCCTCTCTCCCGCGCCGGGACCGAACCACCGGTCCCGGTGCCACTCCACGCAGACACGCGAGACGCGAGAAGAGATTCACACCATGGCGAACTTCACCGCCGCGGACGTCAAGAAGCTCCGTGAGCTCACCGGCGCCGGCATGATGGACTGCAAGAAGGCCCTGGACGAGGCCGAGGGCAACGTCGAGAAGGCCGTCGAGCTCCTGCGCATCAAGGGCCAGAAGGGCGTTGCCAAGCGCGAGGGTCGCGACGCCTCCAACGGCGCCGTCGCCGCGCTGATCGCCGAGGACAAGAAGTCCGGCGTCCTGGTCGAGCTGAACTGCGAGACCGACTTCGTCGCCAAGGGCGAGAAGTTCGTCGAGGTCGCCGACGCGATCGCCGCCCACGTCGCCAAGTCGGCCCCGGCCGACCTGGACGCCGCCCTGGCTTCCGAGATCGAGGCCGGCAAGACCGTCCAGCAGTTCGTGGACGAGGCCAACGCGTCGCTGGGCGAGAAGATCGTCTTCCGTCGCTTCGCCCAGTTCGACGGTGACGGCTTCGTCGCGGTCTACCTGCACAAGACCAGCCCCGACCTGCCGCCGGCCGTCGGCGTCCTGGTCGAGCTGGACAAGGAGAACGCCGAGGTCGCCAAGGACGTCGCGCAGCACATCGCCGCCTTCGCGCCGAAGTACCTGTCCCGCGAGGAGATCCCGGCCGAGGAGCTCGAGAACGAGCGCCGCGTCGCCGAGGCCACCGCCCGCGAGGAGGGCAAGCCGGAGGCCGCCCTGCCGAAGATCGTCGAGGGTCGCGTCACCGGCTTCGTGAAGGAGAACTCCGTCCTGGAGCAGGCCTTCGCGAAGGACAACAAGAAGACCGTCGCCAAGGTTCTCGAGGAGAACGGCGTCGCCCTCAAGCGCTTCGCCCGCTTCCGCGTCGGCGCCTGAGCCACGTTCCACCTGGTCCCCGGCGCCCTTACGCTGGGAACCGCCCCCGCCCGCTGACCGGGGCGGGAGGAACGCCGAACGGGCTCACCCCGCGCCTACCGCCAACGGGCGGGCTCGCGTCGGCACCATGAACGACGAGGAGGCCATTGCCGTGCAGGACACCGAACCGGTTCCCGCGGCAGTGGCCTCCTCGCGTGTACACGCAGGCGGGGCATCCGCACACCCGCGCCTGTGACCAGTAGGTGCAAAAAGGAGAAGTCCATGCAGGAGACGCAGGAGACCGCGCAGGACCCCACGGCCGGCTCGCGCCGCCGGGTGCTGCTCAAGCTGTCCGGTGAAGCCTTCGCCGGTGGTGGCGGGCTCGGCGTCGACCCGGACGTCGTGCACGCGATCGCCCGGGAGATCGCCACCGTCGTCCGCGCCGGTACCGAGGTCGCGGTGGTCATCGGCGGCGGCAACTTCTTCCGGGGCGCCGAGCTCCAGGTCCGCGGCATGGACCGGGCCCGCTCCGACTACATGGGCATGCTCGGCACCGTCATGAACTGCCTGGCGCTGCAGGACTTCCTGGTCAAGGAGGGCATCGAGACCCGGGTCCAGACCGCCATCACCATGGGCCAGGTCGCCGAGCCGTACCTGCCGCTGCGGGCCGTCCGGCACCTGGAGAAGGGCCGCGTGGTGATCTTCGGTGCCGGTATGGGCATGCCGTACTTCTCCACCGACACCACGGCCGTCCAGCGCGCCCTGGAGATCCACGCCGACGTCCTGCTGATGGGCAAGAACGGCGTGGACGGCGTCTACGACTCCGACCCGCGGACCAACCCGGACGCGGTCAAGTTCGACGCGCTGGAGTACTCCGAGGTCATCGCGCGCGACCTCAAGGTCGCCGACCTCACCGCGATCACGCTGTGCAAGGACAACAACCTTCCGATGCTGGTCTTCGAACTGCTGGCGGAGGGCAATATCGCGCGTGCGGTGAAGAGTGAGAAGATCGGCACACTCATCAGCCAGGATTCTGTCCGGGCCTGAGCAGCAACCAGCCGTACGGGACGGCGCCGGTGCCGCGACCGGCCACCGCGCCGACACCGGTCGGGACAACAGCAGATGAACCGGACAGGGAGACCACAGTGATCGAAGAGACCCTCCTCGAGGCCGAGGAGAAGATGGAGAAGGCCGTCAGCGTCGCCAAGGACGACCTCGCGGCCATCCGCACCGGCCGCGCGCACCCGGCGATGTTCGCCAAGATCGTCGCGGAGTACTACGGCGCCGTGACGCCGATCAACCAGCTGGCCTCCTTCTCGGTGCCGGAGCCGCGGATGGCGGTCGTCTCGCCGTTCGACAAGACCGCGCTGAAGGCCATCGAGCAGGCGATCCGCGACTCCGACCTGGGCGTCAACCCGTCCAACGACGGCTCGATCATCCGCGTGGTGCTGCCCGAGCTGACCGAGGAGCGCCGCCGGGAGTTCATCAAGATCGCCCGTACCAAGGGCGAGGACGCCAAGGTCTCGATCCGTTCGGTGCGCCGCAAGGCCAAGGACGCCATCGACAAGCTGGTGAAGGACGGCGAGGTCGGCGAGGACGACGGCCGCCGCGCCGAGAAGGAGCTCGACGACCTCACGGCCAAGTACGTGGCCCAGGTCGACGAGCTGCTGAAGCACAAGGAAGCCGAGCTGCTCGAGGTCTGATGAACGACGCCCCTGACGCCCCCGGCTACTGGGGCCCGTCCGACCAGCAGTTCCAGCCCTACCGCCCGGCGCCGCACCCGCAGGCGGCCCGTATCCCGGCCCACCCGGCGCCGGGGTACGGCGCGCAGTCGGCGCCGGCCCAGGGACACCCCGGCCACCCGGGCGGCCACGCCGTGCCCCCGGGTGCGCCGGGCGTCACCCGGGAGGCGCCGGGCCTCCGTCCGGATCAGTCGCAGCAGCCTCCGGTGTACTGGGGCGGCGACGCGGAGGAGACTCAGGTCATGCCTCCCGTGCCGGCCGGGCCCGGCGTGCTGCCCGGCACGCCCGACCCCGGTCGGGCGCCCGCCTCCGGACGGCCCGCGGCCCACGGACGGCCCGTCATCGGTGGACCGGCCGGCCCCGTCGAGGGGCAGGCCCGGGAGTCCGGCCGACTGGGCGGTCCGCTGTTCCGGGAGGAGCAGCCCGTGCCGGCGCCGCCGGGTGTGACGGAGACGGTCGTGCTCCGCGCGATATCCGGCGACACCACACCCGCCCCCGGTCACGGCACCCCGTCGCACCCGGGGGCACCGGTGCATCCCGTGCCGCCGGCGAACCACCTGGCGGCCGGGCAGCCCCACTTCGTGCCGTCGTCCCACCCAGGGCAGGAGACACCCGTGGCCGCCCAGCCCGCCCCGCAGCCGCAGCCGCGCAAGCAGCGCGGTGGCCGTAACCTCCAGGCCGCCATAGGCGTGGGCGTCGGCCTCGGTGCGGTGATCGTCGCCTCGCTGTTCGTGGTGAAGGCACTGTTCCTGGTCGTCGTGATGGCCGCGGTCGCGGTCGGCGTGTGGGAGCTGACCAGCCGGCTCGCCGAGCGCAAGCAGATCAAGGCGCCGCTGGTCCCGCTGGTCGTGGGCGGCATCGCCATGGTCGCCACCGGCTACTGGTCCGGCATCCAGTGGGCCGCCGCCTCGCTCGCGCTGACCGGGCTGGCGGTGATGGTCTGGCGGATGGCCGAGCCGCCGGAGGACTACCTGCGGGACATAACAGCAGGCGTGTTCACGGCCTTCTACGTGCCGTTCCTGGCCACCTTCGTGGCGATGATGCTGGCGGCCGACGACGGCCCCCAGCGGATCGTGCTCTTCCTGATCGTGACGATCTGCAGCGACACCGGCGCCTACGCGGTGGGCTACAAGTTCGGGAAGAACAAGTTGGCCCCGACGATCAGCCCGGGCAAGACCCGCGAGGGCCTGGCCGGCGGCATCGCCCTGTCGATGCTGGCGGGCGCGCTGCTGATGGAGCTGATCATCGACGGCGGCAGCTGGTGGCAGGGCCTGATCCTGGGCGGCTGCGCGGCGGTCACCGCGACCCTGGGCGACCTGGGCGAGTCGATGATCAAGCGCGACCTCGGGATCAAGGACATGGGCACGCTGCTGCCCGGTCACGGCGGCATCATGGACCGGCTGGACTCGCTCCTGCCGACCGCCCCGGTGGTCTGGCTGCTGCTGGCGGCCTTCGTCGGCAGCTGACCCGGCGTACGAGACGTACGCGCGAGGGCCCCGGACG
>NZ_JBHVFE010000109.1:0-22249 GCF_042801945.1 Kitasatospora sp. NPDC057542 | reverse complement strand
ACAGAGACCTTAGACAAGCCTCATCATCCCAGTTCAGAAGGCACTTTCGCGTTCCCGCTCATGATCCGGACACGGCCCCAAGTGAAACGCGCAGGTTAGTGGACTGGACCAATTGTGGCCAACTCTCCTGGGCGTCCACGGCCAGCCAGACGGTCAGCTTGCCCCCCGAGGCGGAACCTCCTCCCGAGCCGCTGCCGCACCCGGCTACGGCCAGGGACAGGAGTAACGCCAACACGACGGGGCGACTGGACACGCGCATGGCCATGGTGGTCTCCAAGTTCGCTGTGGAGGTGGACCTTTGACTACCCATCGGATGAGCCGTGCTGCAGAGGTCTAGACATTAGGCCGGAAGACGACGTTCGGTGTCCCACGGACGGTGCAACGCCTTGACTCCTCCCGGGCCGCACAAACAGGTCGGGCCCGCGCGACACCCACCCGACCCCGGTCGAACGGCCTGTACGTGACCGAGCAGACGACTGCCGCGCCGCGCCCGATGCGACACCCGACACCGTCTGTCTCACGCACCGGACTGCACCGGTTGCGCAGACCGACCGGCCATCGCGCATCGAGATCGGCGGCTGGAGACCGGCACGTGCTACAGGCCGTCGGGCTCGGACCAGTTGTGGGTTTGTGAATCCCGTGGAGGCAGGCAAGCGCCCGACAGTCGATGGCAGGTTGTCGATCACTCGGTCGAGTGAGGACCGCAGCCTCACTCCCGGAAAGAGCGGCGGTAGGCGTCCGGCGGCACGCCGATCGTGCGGTGGAAGTGGCGGCGCAGTGTCGTCGCCGTGCCCATGCCCGCGGCCGAGGCGATGGTGTCGACGCTGTCGTCCGTGGTCTCCAGCAGCTCGTGCGCGCGGCGGATCCGCTGTGTCAGCAGCCACTGCAGCGGGGTGGTGCCGGTTACCGAGCGGAAGTGGCGGCCCGGAGCCTACGGGCACACCGGGCGGTTCGTGGTCGCGGAGTTGCGCGAGCGCGGGTGCGTCCCCCTGCTCCTCGGTCGCGACCAGGACAAACTGCTGGCGCTGGCGCAGGCCCAACCGGGCCTTGAGGCGCGGCAGGCGTCGGTCGACGATCCGGCCTCGCTCGACCGCGCGCTGAACGGCGCGGCCGCCGTGATCAACTGCGCCGGGCCCTTCGCCACGACCGCCGCCCCGCTGGTCGAGGCGGCGCTGCGCGCCGGCATTCCGTATGTCGACGTGGCGGCCGAGATCGAGGCGAACCGTGACACGTTCGCGCACTTCGCGGAGCCCGCCCGCACAGCAGGCACCGTGGACCGCGCTGCTGCCGCAGGACCGCCCCCGGGTCCTCCTGGTGGACGAGATCGACAAGTCCGGGTGGAGACCCAGTGCGGCGTGACCATCGCGGGCAGGCGTTCGGTGAGGTAGCGAAGCATTTCGATCGAGGCGCTGCCGGAGCCGATGATCACGGCCTCACGCAGTTCGGCCGTGGGCACACCGCTGCCGCGCAGGATTCGGCCGACCTCGGCGCGGGACCGCAGATGGGGCGAGAGGTCCGCTTCAGGCACCCCGGCGGGGACGAGACCGCCAAGGTAGACGATCCGGGTGCGCCGGCGGCCGCGGCGGCGGCTCCGAAGGCATGGGCTGCCGCACGGTCGGTGGCCTCGAAGGCCGGTCCGGTGCCGAGGGAGTGCACCAGGTAGTAGGCCACATCGACGCCGTCGAAAGCCTCTGCGAGGGTCTCGGGTCGGCTCACGTCGCCGACGGCGATGTCCACGTCCGCCCGCCACGGTTGGTCCCGCAGCCGGCCGGGATTGCGCACCAGGCAGCGGACACGGTGTCCCCGGGCGAGCAACTCGGGCACCAGGCGGCCGCCGATGTAGCCGCTCGCGCCGGTCACCAGGCAACGCCTCGCCCCGGCTCACCGTGTGTCCATCTCGACTCCTCGTCCGAAAGCCGGGCCCGCCGACTCCTGCGGTCGACCGGAGCAGCGGGATCAGGATCGCGTCCCACTTCGGAGCCCGCGACCGGGCGGATCGGCCGGCGCGATGACCGGTCCGAGCCCCTGCTCGTTCCGCACCGATCCGGGTGACCGGCCGACGGATCGGCACCCGGGCACGGCTGATCAGCTTCGTCGCCGCCGTCTTCCCCGCGTCCCGGTGGACCGCCCGGTGACCGACGCCGACGGCAGCCCCGCAGAGCGCGGGGAACACATGACGTGGGTGTCCGCCCCGTCGCACGACCGGGAGCACCGGGTCGGTCCTCCGGCTGCCGGGGCACCGGCGCCTCGCCGGGCAGCCCGGCCGCAGCGACTGAAGCGACCGGGGCCGCAGGTCGGCCCGCGGTGGTGCTGGGCCAGCACGCCCGCTTCGGCCACGAGCTGCTCCCGCTGCACGTGGCCGGCGAGGTCCTGGACCGCGCCGGCCACCTGGGCGCCCTGGAACTGTTCTTCGCCGGGATCGCGCCGGTCCTGCGCCGCGAACTCCCGGGTCCCTCGCTGGACAACGCCGGCCGTGGACGGCTGTCGGCGGGCTCTGACGGGCGTTGGCCGGCTGGTGACAAGCTCTGACGGCTGCCGCTCCGCGTCAGCGGGAGCAGCCGATTCCCCAGGCGGCGGCCCGGGCCGCGGCGGCCGCGCGGTTGGGGAGGTCGAGTTTGGCGAGGATGTGCTCGATGTGGGTCCCCACCGTGCGCGGCGTGACATACAGCCGCTCGGCGATCTCCCGGTTGGTGCGGCCGGCCGTCAGCTCGGCCAGGACCTGGAGTTCCCGTGGCGAGAGTCCGCCCGGCCGGGTCGCGGCGCCCGGGCCGGCCGCGGCGGCCTCCTCGGATCGCGGGCCCGCGTGGGAGGCGACGGCCGCGGCGAGCGCCTCGCTGAGCAGGGTGACCACTGCACGTGCGGGATCGGGCGCGCACCGCGGCCGGCGGGTGCTCACGTTCAGCATCCCGACGTACCGGCCGTCGACGGCGAAGAGGCACTGGGCCACGCCGTCCTCGATGCCGAGCGGGCGCAGCACCTCCCGGAAGCCCGGGGAGGCCTCCAGGAGCCGCCCGGGAACGTCCCCGAGCCACAGGCCGCCCCTGGCCGGGCTGCGGAGCACGGGGAACACCGGATCGCGGTGCAGGCGGGTCTCGATGTACGCGGTGGCGTCGTCCGGGTAGCTCCCGGCCAGGGTGGTGTGGCACCTGCGCAGCGGATCCCACCGGGCCAGGGAGGCGTGCTCGTACTCCATCACCTCCGACAGTGCCGCCAGGACCGCGTCGAGGCCGGTCGTACCGGCCGAGGCGCTCCTGGCGGCCTCGCGGACGCCGACGGCCGCGTCCAGGATCTCCGTCACGCTCCGCTCCGCTGCCATCGTCCAAGGATGATCATGTGCCCGGAGTGCGTCAAACGGGCAGGGCCTCGTACACGATCCGCCCGTCCATGACGGTGAGGACGACGGGCATCGTCGGGATGTCCCGGGGGTCGGCGGCGAGCAGGTCCCCGTCGAGCACGCACAGGTCCGCGGCCTTGCCCGGCACCAGGGAGCCCTTCCAGTCGTCGGCGAAGTCCTGCCAGGCCGCGTCGATCGTGTAGGTGCGCAGCGCATCGGCCAGGCCGATGCGCTGCTCCGGGCCGCTGACCCGGCCGGCGGCCTTGGACTCGCGCAGCATCATGGTGGCGAGGCCCTGGCGCCAGTCGGGGTGCGTGACGGGCGCGTCGGATCCGCTCGCGACCCGCACGCCGGCGTCGATGGCGTCGCGGTACGGCCATGCGTACGCGGCCCGTTCGGCGCCGACGAGTTCCTCCTCCATGTCGGCGACGGTCCACTTGATGGTGGGGTTCATGTTGACGCCGAAGCCGTGCGCGGCCAGCACCTCCATGCTGTGTGCGGTGAGGAAGTCGCCGTGGATGACGTAGTGGCGGGCGTCGGGCCGCGGGTGCTCGGCCATGGCCGCGGCGAAGGCGTCCGCAACGGTGTCGATGGCCCGGTCGCCGGTGACGTGGACGCCCAGCTGGTGCCCGGCGGTGTGGGCGAGCCGGATCATGGCGTCGATCCCGGCGGTGCGCTCGGTGTCGGTGTCGCCGCCGACGCACAGGGAGCCGCAGCCGCCGCCGACGTACGGCTCGTGCATCCAGGCCGTCTTGTTGGGGACGATGCCGTCGGCGAAGACCTTGACCCCGTGGACCGCGAGGCGCCGCGGATCCGTGTCGCCGGGTCGGCCGAGGTCCGCGAGGCCGCGGGCGAACTCCGCGGGGGTGCTCGCCATGCCGGTGGGCAACAGCAGGACGCCGACGCGGGCGGTCAGTTCGCCGTCGGCCAGCAGCCTGCGGTAGACATCGAGGGTCTCCTCGCCGAGCGCTCCCCGCATGATGCCCTCGCCGCCGGGGCCGAGCCCGGGCTCCGTGTAGCTGGTCACGCCGAGCCGGGCGAGGGTGGCGAGGGTGGCCCTGATCGCGTCGGTCCGCTCCTGCCGGCTGAGCGGCGGCAGCGCGTTCTGGACGAGGGCCTGGGCCCCCTCGTGGAGCAGCCCGGTGGGCTCCCCGGTCTCGTCCACGACGATGGCTCCGCCGGGCGGGGCGACGGTACTCCGGTCGATCCCGATGAGCTCCAGGGCCTTGGAGTTGACCCAGGTGGCGTGTCCGGAGAAGGAGTACAGCACGACGGGGTGGTCCGGGCTCACGGCGTCGAGGTCGCGCCGCGAGGGCCTGCGCGACGGGTCCAGGAGGCAGTCGTCGAGGTATCCGGTGTCCCAGCCGTGCCCCGTGATCCACTGCCCGGCCGGGGCCTGCCCGACCGCCTGCCGTACCGCTTCGGCCACGTCCCCGAGCGAGGACACCGCGGGGTGGCCGAGGTCGAGGGAGAGCGGCGGCGTAGCCATGCCGAAGGCGCATCCGTGCAGGTGGGAATCGTTGATGCCGGGAAGCAGGGTCGCCCCCTGCAGGTCGACGACCCGGGTGCGGGGCCCGATGAGCGGTGCGACGTCGTCCCTGCGGCCGACGGCGCTGATGACCCCGCCGGTCACCGCCAGGGCCGAGGCGACGGAGAAGTCCGCATCGACCGTGACCACCTGTCCGTTGAGAAACACCAGATCCGCGTGCGTGTCCACAGAACGACCTTTCGGGAACCGGGCGCACCGCGGCCATCCGCGGACGCTCCTGCGAGGACTATGGCCGCGCCCCCGCCGCCCGCACATCGGTCATCCCACCGATACGTGCCTGCCGCGTGCCGGGCCGCAACCGCGGCCTCCAGTGGCTGTGCCGGTGGGCTCGCATGACGGGACGGAGGCCGTGGGCGGGACGGGCCCGCGGCGTCGGGGCCGAACGGTTCACTGCCCAGCAGCGACAGCGCGCTCGTGCCCGCCCCGTCAGGGGCGCCCCGGGGCGACCCGATGGGTGCCCGTCACCGCCATGACCAGGGAGTACACCGAGGTCGTCGCGGTGATGAAGAGGCGGTTGTTCTTCGGCCCGCCGAAGGTGAGGTTGGAGACGGGCTCGGGGACTAGGAGCCGGCCGATCAGCGTGCCGTCCGGGTCGTAGCAGTGCACGCCATCGCCGAAGGCGGCCGCCCACAGGCGCCCTCCGTCGTCGAAGCGGATGTTGTCGAAGCTGCTGTCGGGCGCCTCCGCGAAGACCTTGCCGTCCGAGAGGGTGCCGTCGTCGCGCACGTCGAAGACGCGGATGTGCCGCGCCCGGCTGTCGGACACGAACAACTGCCGCTCGTCGAGCGAGAACACGAGCCCGTTGGGGCCGGTGAAGCCGTCCGCGACGAGCCGTACCTCGCCGCTGCCCGGGTCGATGCGGTAGACGTTGCATGCGCCGATCTCGCTCACGGCGCGGTGGCCCTCGTAGTCGCTGGTGATGCCGAAGTCGGGGTCGGAGAACCAGATCGAGCCGTCGGAGCGCACCACCGCGTCGTTGGGGGAGTTGAGCCGCTTGCCCTGGTACCGGTCGGCGAGCACGGTGATCGAGCCGTCGTGCTCGGTGCGGGTCACCCGCCGGTTGCCCTGCTCGCAGCTGATGAGGCGGCCCTCGCGGTCCAGCGTGTTGCCGTTGCTGTGACCGGCGGGGGAGCGGAAGACGCCGACCGTGCCGGTGGCCTCGTCCCAGCGCAGCATTCGGTCGTTGGGGATGTCGCTCCAGATCAGCTGACGCCAGGCGGGCAGGTAGACCGGGCCCTCTGCCCACCGGCAGTCCCCGTGCAGCTTCTCCAGCCGGACGTCACCGTTGGCGCACTTCCCGGCGCGAAAGCGATCGTCCAGGATCTCGTACAGGCCGAAGAGGATATCGCCAGACATCGTCCACCCCTTGATACTTGTTGCCGAATTTCATTCGATGAAGTATGAGTATGGCAGAAGTGGATATGGTTGCACCATGACATCGGAGAATCTCGACGACATCGACCGCACGCTGGTCGCGCTGTTGCAGCAGGACGCCGGGCAGGCGTACGCGGCCCTGGGCAAGGCGATCGGACTGTCCGCGGGGGCAACCCACGAGCGGGTCCGCAAGCTGCGCGAGCGCGGGGTCGTCCGGCGGACGACTGTCGAGGTCGATCCGAAGGCGCTCGGGCTCGGCGTGCTCGCCTTCGTGATGGTCGAGTCCTCGGCGTGGATGGGGGATTCGGCCGAGGCCTTCGCCGCCATCCCGGAGATCGAGGAGGCCCACATCATCGCGGGCAGCGCCTCCGTCCTGGCGAAGGTGCGCACCTCCACGACCGAGCAACTTCAGGACGTGCTACGGCGGTTGTACGCGATCGACGGGGTGAGCGGCACCCAGGCGACGGTCTCGCTGGAGACCTTCTTCGATCGCCCGCCGTCACCCGCCCGGTAGACCTGACGCGGTGGAAGGGGACCGGCCCGTGAGCGCTGCGCGGGATGCCACGGCGGGGCGGCGGAGTTCGCGGGCGGGTGTCTGGTGAACCTGTCGGCCGGGCGGCCGCGTCTGACTCTCCCGTGGGTCACGCCGCGCCTCACCCGGGCGTTGTGGCCCGGCCGGGCGGCGAAGGCGCGGCCCGGTACCGGGGATGCGGTGCTGCGGTTCCTGGCCGGCTACTCGGACCCGCCGGGCACGGCGCGCCCGGGCACGGCCAAGGAGGGTCTGTGCGTGCTGGCCGGGATCGATGCGGAGGACGTCGGGTTGCGGGCGGCCGGTTGGGCGTTGGAGGTCGCGGACGCCGAACTCGCCGACGCGCGGACCGGGTTGCTGGACGACGAGGGCGGCTGGACAGGCAACCGGCGCGGGCCTCCATACCCGGGCGAGGACCTCACCGCGATCGTGCGGGCCCCGCCCGCCGACGTCCACGCGGTGGAGGACTTCTTCGAGGACTGGTACCACCGAGACGAGGGCAACTCCATCGGAGTGAGCACGCAGGAGCGGTACCGCCGGTCCGGCGGCGCCTGACCCGGCTCGCAACAATCAACTCACTGGCCGCCACAGACAGGTCGCCCCTACGCTCCCAGGATCAGGTGTTCCTCGAAGGGGTGGGGATGACTCGTAGTTCCACCGTCCGGGCCGTCAACGCGTTGACCGCGCGCTGGGCCGCCGTCCTGCCGGCCGGCGGTACAGCCTTCACCACCGCCGGGGTGTGGTCACTGCTCGCTCTGCTGGCAGACGGCGCCACCGGCGCTGTCCGTAAGGAACTCGCCGACGCCATCGGCATCCCAGCGGACAACGCCGCGGACCAGGCGCGGGACCTGCTGGCCACGATCAATGCGATGCCAGGCGTACACAGCGCGCTCGGCCTGTGGACCCACGAAGCGCTGCCCATCGGGCCCACCTGGCTTGCCGCGCTCCCCGAGCGCGTCCACGGACAGCTCACCGGCGACGCGGTCTCGGATCAGGCCCGACTCGACGCCTGGGCAGCGACGTGCACCGACGGACAGATCCCGTCGATGCCGGTCACCGTCGAGAAGGACACCCAGCTGGTGCTGGCCGGCGCCCTGACGGTCCGCACCGACTGGATCCGCCCGTTCACACCCGGCGGCCTAGAGGCGGAGGCCGGACCCTGGCGGGGCAAGAACCTGGCCGGCTTGTTCCGGGTCACCGCACTGCTCAACCGCGTAGGAGTCACCCAGACCCCGGTCGGCCCCGTCACCGTGCTGGATGTCCTCGGCACCCAGGGAGTCGATGTCCACCTGTTCCTGGGGCCGGAGGAGGCCTCACCGGGGGCACGTGCTGACGGCAGCGGTACGGACCCTCGACAACCGGAGGTCAGTAGTGCAAGGCGATCAACTCCCCTATGGCACTCCAGGACCCGGGCTGGCGGTCGAACGTGTTCCCAGCCTCGACGGCGAACCGGAGCTGCTGGTGGAGACGGTGCCCTTCACCATCACCGCCCGCCACGATCTACTCGAGGTCCCTGAGCTGTTCGGCCTCCGAACGGCGACGGACCGAACCCGAGGTCACTTCCCGGGCATCAGCGCCGAGCCGTTGGCGGTCGGGGCCGCCGCGCAGACGGTGACCGCCACGTTCGGTGCCCGCGGCTTCCGTTCCGCAAGCGTGACTGCCCTGAGCGTGGCAGGTGCGGGTGCGGGGCTGCCACGGTACCGCTACCGCGTCCGCAGAATCAGCGCCCGATTCGACCGGCCGTTCGGCTTCCTCGCTGTCCACCGCACCTCACGGCTCGTCCTGAACGCCGGCTGGATCACCGAACCCGACGCCTTCGAGGAATCGTCCTGGGAATGGTGAGCCTGTGAAGCAGCGGACCGCACGGGACAGGGTCGGACGGCCGGGTGCGGTGTGGGGATGTCCGCCCGAGGCAGGTGCTCGGACGCAAGTGTGGTGGTGTCGTGACGGGGGCGAGCCTGCTGGGTGACTCGCGCGCAAGACGGCCAACACTCACCGCCCGTGCGATGGCACCACAGTCGTCGCATTCGACAGCCTCGTCTTCACCGCTGCTGACCTGTGCTGCTCTACCCGCCACACGTCATCAGCCCCAGAGAATCCGCTCCCTCGCCTCCGTCAGTGTGAGGCCGCCCAGCGGGTCCTGGAGCGGTACGCCGACGCGGTCGAGCAGGTGCTGCGCCACGAGATCGTCCCCGGCGGTGACGGCGAGTTGGCGGAGGAACTGTGCTGCACCCTGGACGCCTACGTGTTGCTCGGCAGCATCCCGAGCGGGCAGCGGCCGCAGGTGACCGCCGTCGCCGCACTCGCCGACCTGGAGGCTGGACGCTCCCTGACCGAAGGCCGGCTGACCACCGTGCCGGAGCCGCCGCTGTGGCCGGGCACCGCGCCCACCGAGCCCAAGTCCCGGGAGCCGAGCGACCCCGCCGCCCACGACCGGGTACGGACCGTCGGGGACACGGTCGCCACAGCCCGCGGCGAGGCCTCCCGGGCGGGCGAAGCCGCACGGGAGGCCACCGACCAGCTGCAGCTCCCCTGCAGGCGATCGGGGTTCTCCCCGGGGTAGCCCCACCCCTGAAAGCCGCCTGGTCGGGGGCGGGGCTCCGAACAACGTACGGTTCGCGGCTATCCGAGGCCGCGCGCGTCCTGCTTCAGCGCGGTGTCCACGGTCAGCGCGGTCGCCACGACAAGGCTGAGCAGCGGGTCGGTGAGCGGGCGGTGGATCTGGAGCACGTAGTTGTCGGCCGTGGTGAACATCGTCTTCGCCAGGCCTTCCCAGGTCTTGGTGATCCGGGCGACCTCGGTGTCCGTCTCGTCGACGATGGAGAAGTTCCAGGCCCGCCAGTTCTCCGCCTTGATGGCGCCGATCTTCTGACCGCCGACCTCCAACGCGAAGTTGATCTTCCCGATGGCGTTCTGCTGGATGATCTGGCCGACCTCCTGACCGTTCGGACGCTGCACGATCACCCGCGACTTGATGAGCTTCGCCGGACGGGTCAGCAGCAGCACCGGGGTGCCCTGCGCGTCACGGATCTCCAGCTTGTGGGTCAGGTACTGGTCGATGGAGAAGAGCAGCCGTATCACCTTGCGCAGACCACTCTGGCCGACCTGGACCACTGAGCCCAGCGTGCCGCCCTGCTGGTCGAAGACCGAGTACTCGTTGGTCAGCTCGATCAGCTTGGCCTTCTGGTTCACCACCAGGACCGGCTCGGAGAAGAGGGTGCCGCCGCCACCGAAGACCGGTCCGACGCCCGCCTGCTGCCGTACCTGGCGCTGCACCTTGGCGGAGTCGCCGACCGGAGCGGCCGGCTGCCCGGGAAGACCCGGGGTGTTCGTGTTCTGGGACATGGCGGGCAGGCTAGGCCCAAACCTCTGTGGGCAGCCAGATCGTTTTGGACGGCCCCTGGGTTCGTTCGGGGCTTCGAGTTGCGAACTCGGCCTGCGGGTTTGGATGTTGCGAACGACAGCCGATCGGAACTCGACGGAATGGGTGTGGCTGATGTCACATCTGCTGATCGCGTGTGGGCGATGGCCTGCCTCGCAGCAGGCCATCCCCGCCCCCAACGCGCTCCTCCCCGACGCCTGCGTGGCCCGCCCACGCCGGACCCCGTGGGCTGTCAGTCGCCGACCCAGAGGTGCAGGATGGTCGCCCACTCGTCGGAGACCAACAGGAGTTGCCGCGTCCACCGGGCGCCCAGGCTCGCGAAGCTTGTGACGACCTCAGCGGCGGTTCGGATCCGGCCGAGGTGCGACTCGATCAGGTCGGCGATGCCATCCGCGAGTTCGCCGGCCTGCCTGATCTGGTCGGGTGTGCGGTCGATGATCCGGTATCGGGGCATCAGCCCGCCCTCGGTCGCATCCCGGTGCACTACCTCCCGCCAGCTTCGGGCCGGCTCCAACGCGGAGAGGACCGAGATGAAGCGGTCCTGCCGGTGTCCCGCGTCGAGCACCGCTTGGACAAGCTTCCCGTTGTCGCCCTGCCCAGATGCCGCCTCGACAACCGGATACAGATCCACGGACACCACGTGGTTGACGTCGTCGAGCAGATCTCCGAGTGGCTCGGCTGCGGCCTCGACCGCCGCAGGAGCATCCACCGGGTTCAGCACCGGCCAGGCCCTTTCTCCACGGCGGTCGAGCATGTCGGACCTCGGTGGCACGATTGCTGCCGTGGGCAGCGTCTATGACGTTTCAGCGCACCCGATGATCGCGCGGCGGCCGGTGCCCCCCCGACGGGCCCAACGAGGCCGGTTTCGACACATTCCGGGTCAAGGGGATCGACCCGCACGGCCTGCCGGCCCAGGGCACGGCGCCGCTGCTCGCCGAGCCGTTCTCGCGGGTCACCGCGCATCCCCGGTTCGGCGCTCTGGTGAGCGATCCGCAGGAGGAGAGCGCACAGGCAGGAGACGGGTTGCCGCCGTCGAGAAGGTCGTTGGTGATCGCTGGGATGCTGTCGCCCCAGTCGCGTAGGCCCCTGGCAGAGAAGTCAAGCTGACAGACCGCCACGAACCGGCCCCCACAAGGGACTCCAACGGGGTTCTGCGTCGCAGCTGAACCCACGGACTCGCTGCACAGGGCCCCCGACACCCGGGTCAGCACCGCAGCTCCGCCGCGCGCTCGCTCATCACCTCCACAGCGTCGGACAGTTGAGGACGCGGTCCGGGATGGGCCTCCCGGATGAGCTTCACCGCATGAAGCCGCCGACCGCTCCTGATCAGCTCGTCCACCTCCTCCCGGACCACCGGCAGCAACGCGTCCCAGATCGAGTTCTCCATGCGCCGATCCAAGCAACTCCCCCTCCCCCTCCCCCACCACCACCGTATCAACGGTGCGCCCCGCGCGAAGACCCGCCCACCGAACCCGGAGCAATGGCGGGCCATAACCCCACCGTCGGGGCCCTCACATCGCCGACCGGGAAAGCCCGTGCCCGCTCTGCATCCGGACCGCCACCAGAACATATCGGGGTGACACGCTCAAGCCACGATTACGCCGAGGCCCTGGGGTGCGTGCCGGCTGCCGGACCGCCTTGTTCGACCCCGCCCCGGGGCGCAGCAGCCGCTGGAGCCGGCCGGCGGTGGCGACCTTGAGCACACCAAGCGCGCCGAGAACATCGGAGCGCGCCACGGTGGTCGAGCCGTTCGGTTTGTCGACGCCGCGGGGAACTGGGTGTCGGCAGCGCGCTGACGCCGGATCAGGCAGACCCGATCCGCGCGGGACAGCACCACGCGCACCCGCACCCCCTCACCTCCCGCCGCTCACCCCTGCGCCTGGCTGTCATGCCCGGCCCCGCTCGTGCACGGGGTGGTCGCCAGGGTCCGGACCGGCGAGCAACGGCAGTTACCGGCCGGTCCGACCTCTGGTCGTCGTGCTCGCCGGGCCGTGACCGGCCAGGGCGTCCGGGACGGGCGGGCGAGGACCACGCGGGGGTCAGGGGTTACAGGTGGCGGGGGTGGTCGAGGTGTTGGGCTTGGTGCACAGAGGGCCCAGGCCCGTGCGGGCGTCGGGGCGGGTGATGAAGGCGAGCGGCCCCGCATTGTGCTCACCGTTGAATGGCGTGGTGCCCGTGAAGCCGCAGGCCGCCGCGTCGCTGGGGCTGTTGAACCAGAACCCGACATGGAAGGTGTTGGTGGGCTTCAGAGTGGCGTCCGGGTCGAAGCCGAAGATCTGGTCGAGCAGGACGGTCTGGATCCGAGCCCGGCCCTCCCCGTGGTGGTCGGTGTGGAGGTCGGACTGGTACCAAGCCAGGCCGAAGCTGCCGGTGAACGACGGATCCGGGCTTCCGTCCGCCAGCTGGTTGCTGCGCTGGACCGTGAACAGGTCGAAGTCGAGGTCGGGCTTGAAGTCGTGCAGCTGGATTTCCATGGTGTCGTTCAGTTCACCGCGCCGTACCTCGGCCTCGACGCGCGGCGTGCTGCCGTTGGCGGACAGGCACGGCAGGAACTTGGTGTTGGGAAACAGCTGGAACCGGGCCGTGTCGTTCAGGTTGGCGCGCGGCGTGAGAGCGATGGCGGTGCCCGTGCCGGAGAGGGTGAGGCCGGCCAGTGCCAGCGCGAGCCCGAAGACGCGGCTCGGGCGAAGCCGATGCAGGGACATGAGTCTCCTTCAGAGAAAATAGAACCCTGAGTGATTGAACGTCACACATGGTGACTTCGATTCGACTTATACCACCCCACCACCCGACAATTCGCCCAGCACGCCGTCGGCCCCAGCCTCTGCAGCATCCAACCCCTCCCCGGGCCGTGTCGCCCATCTCCGTACGGGGCAGCCCGAGGACGCGCCCGGCCGCCTCCAACCCAGCCGCACCCTCCAGCCGCCACGTCTTGTGCCGCGCCGCACGCTGCACGCCGGCCGAGGCGGTGCCCTTCGCCGGGAGCTCGCTCCAGGTGCGGTACATGGTGAGCTTCTCCACGAGCGTGCCGACGCGCTCGTTCTCGCGGTCTCCCTCGGCCACAAGCACCGGCACCTTCGCGCCGGCATCGCGCAGCACCAGGTCGGTGAACAGCGAGCGGCGGTGCGGGATCGTGTGCTCGGCCTCGGTCGAGCACACCTCCAGGCAACCGAACCCGGCTTCGGGGTCCCTTGCACAGGACCTGGGCGGCGTGCGTGCTGCCGTACGTGGGCGTGACGGCCGTCCGCCGACAGGTGTCCCGGGCGGTGACAGGCTTGTCGGAGGGCGAGCACGCGAAGCGGCTGCGCCAGGCGCGGGAGGAATCCAGGGGACTGATCAGCTGAGACGGGCCGGAGGATCCGCGCGGGGCGCGTGGACGGCGGGCGCCGGACTGATCATCCGGGACGGAGCGGCGGGGTGACGGCCCGTCGTACGTGCTAGAACCGTCGACGGCTGTGAACGCTCACCCGCGATCACTGCCCCCTGCACCGTGCACCTTCCGGTCACTCCTCCACCGAAGGAGAAAACATGTCCGTCGCACGAACCATACGTACCGCGCGAACCGCGCTGCTCGCCGCCTTCGCCGCGCTCACCCTGCTGCTCGCCGGGGCCGCCACCACGACACCGGCCTCCGCCACCACCACGGGGCTGGACGGCACCTGGGCCTGCTCCGTCCCGTCCGGCTACGTCTACGACGGGGTCCTCTTCAGCCGGACGTGTAGCGGCGGGGGCAGCTGGAACTCGCCGCAGTACCACCTGCGCACGCCCGTCGACGGCCTGACCTCCTGCTCAACCGCCCCGGGCTTCACCTACGACTCCGCCGGCTCGTCCACCACGTGCAGCCTGACGCAGGGCGTCCCGTCCACCACCTTCCACCTCCGCACACCGGTCAGCGGCATGTGGGCGTGCAGCGTCCCGAGCGGTTTCACCTACAGCGCCACCACCTCGAACCTGGACTGCGCCACCGTCCGGGGTGTGCCGACCACCAAGTTCCTCCTGGCCCGCTGACCGGCTGATCCGGAACACGGGAACGGGTAGGCCACCCGCAGCCACCGGGTGGCCTACCCGTCAGCCGTGATGAGGTGGCGAGCTTCTCCACGAGCGTGCCGACGCCTTCGTTCTCGCCGCGGAGCGGTCCGGGGTGCCCGGGCCGCGAGTGCTGGGCGCGCCCCAGCCGGTCGGGCGTGTGAGGGTCAGGTGAGGCACCTCGGCCCGCGCGCGCTTCGCGCGGGCCTGGCGGTTGGCGTGCGCGCGCCGCAGGATGTCCAGGACGGTGGCGGCGGTGCGGTGGGTGCGGGCCCCGGTGACGCGGTCGGGCAGGAGGACGGCGGCCTGGCCCCCTGGTGCTCGGCGGCGATGTGCCCCGCCGCGGCCCATGATCCTGCCGGCAGGGGCACGGTCCAGGCGGCGCGGAGCAGCGTCGCCGAACACGCGCGGGTCGAGGGCGACGGCGGCGTCCAGCTAGCGGGTGGTCCACAGCGTGTCCGGGGCAAACGGGTGAACGGTGGGTGTTCGTGCAGCTAGAGCGTTTGCCGTCGCGTCTGTAAGTGTCCGAGTGTCTGGTGCTTCGAACTTTTCGTAGTCGTCGTCCTCTGCGCGAGTCGGGATTGCGATTACCTTGATGGGATCTGCTGTGAACCCGTCAGAGGTGGACGATGAAGCCGAGGGTCCTGGTCAACGAGGTGAAGGGCGAGGGGCCACCGGTCGTGCTGGTGCCTGGCGGGCTCACCGGATGGGTGTCCTGGACGCCGCTCGCGGAAGCCCTGTCGGCGAGACGGAGGACCGTCAGGGTGCAGCCGATCCACAATGAGCTCGGCTCGGCCGGCGAGCGCGGGGACGCCGGGTACACCGCGGCGATCGAGCGTGAATCGCTGCTCATGACGGTGGACGCCCTCGGCATCGAGACCGCCGACTTCACGGGGTGGTCCGGCGGCGGGCGGGCCCTCATCGAGTTCGCGCTGGCATATCCGGAGCGGGTGAGGACGCTGACGCTCGTGGAGCCCGCGGCGTACTGGATCCTCGACGACCTCGGCGAGTGCGCCCCCGAGGTCGCCCGATTGAACCAGTTCCTGCATGCACTGGCCGGACAGGACGTGAGCGAGGACGACCTGGCCGCGTTCCTCGAACTCGCCGGACTCGTGCCGTCGAAGGACCAGGCTCGCGATCACCCCGCCTGGCCGCGCTGGGTCCTGCACCGGATGGCTCTGTCCTGGAGCTCGGAGCAGGCCGACCGGCCCGACCGCGACGTCGCCGAACTCGCCGGCATCCGGTGCCCTGTCCTGCTGGTCCACGGCTCCGCGACCACCGGCTGGCTCAAGCGGGTCGTCGCCGTCCTCAACGAACGGCTGCCCGACACCCGGCTTCTCGAACTGCCCGGCGACCACGCCTGCCACCTCGAGAACCCGGACGCATTCCTCGCTGCGTTGGAGCAACACCTGGCTCAGTGAGCCGAGGTCGAACACCGCGCTGGGTACGTCTTGTCCGCGCCCGTGGAGGCGGTGGGCCAGTCGGTTGTGGGTCCCACAGGAGCGGCACATCTGAACAGTCGAATGCGTCATCGGCATCCACGCTCGACCCCGACGAGCGTGGATGCCGGCGTATCGGGGCCGCGGAGGCGGTGCCGGGTCTGGCGACGATCGACTCAGGTGACGATGCGGATCGTCCAGAAGTCCGAGGCGAGTCCCTGCTCGGCGAGGTAGGCATACGGCATGGTGAAGTAGCCGTCCATGCCCCAGCCGGGCCCCCAGGAGTTCCGGACGATGAAGCGCTCGGTCTGGTCGTCGTAGCCCACGGCCATCACGGCGTGTCCGCCGATCACCTCCTCGTCCGTCGTCGGCAGCTGCGCGGCGCCGGTCTTCTTGACCTCAGCGCTCTCGAAGTCGGCGTAGACAGTGAATCCGAAGACGAACGGGAAGCCTGACGCGAGACAGGCCTTGAACTGGTTGAGGTCCCGCGTGACGCGCTGGTAGGCGGTCACCCTGGACGTGAGGGCCTCCGTGTAGCAGCTCGCCGAAGGCTTCTGGCCGGCACGTGAGTTCTCCGGGAAGGGGCCTCCGTCGGAGAGTGCGGGCGTGCTGTCGTATGGCCACTCGTTCTCCGGGCACACGCCCAGGCTCGCCACGGACTTGATCCCGTCACGCAGCTGTGCGCCCGAGTCCGTTCCGACATGGCCCTCGATCACCCGTTCGTTGTAGTAGATGAACAGCCGCGACGGAACGAAGGCCTGCAGGTTCTGCCTCATGAGCTCGAACTCGAACGCCGCGGCAATGGCGTTCGCGGTACAGCTGCCGATCTCGCCCTGGTCGTAGACCGGCGGGCACTGGCCGCGCAGATCCGCTGCGGGCGGCAGGCTGATGAGCGAGAGATGCGGTGCGGAGTAGAGGAAGTCGCGGGCGTCGGGCAGGTCCGGCGCCCAGCCGTAGCGGGCCGTGCGACGCTTGGTCGGTGGCATGGCACTCCTGTCGGATCGGTCTGTCAGCGCGCGGTTGGTGACCGGGCGCGGGTGTACCGTCTGTATCCAGACCATGCCAAGATCACCCACTCTCGGACGCGCCCGTCCCTCAGGCGGGTCAGCGCCGACCGCCTGGCGGCACTCTTCCGGGAACGGGACCCTCCAGGCCGACCGGGGCCTCCTCCGGCACGGCGGGCAGACGGTCGGCAGTTCAGGTGGCGCCGACTGGCGGGCCAGGGGATCGGCTCCGCGTGAGGTGCGGGCGGCCAGCCGGAGCGGTCATCTGCGCGCTGCGGCGGAGAACGGTCGAGTCCGGCTGGACCGCGGATGGGTTCAGCGAGCTGCTGCCCTGTTCCGCCACCTGCTCAACGCGCAGACCAGCCCGTTCGCCGAGGTTGGGCGCGCCCACGAACGGCGAGGCGGGGTGATTGGGCATGACGTGCTGTAGGTATAAGGGCGTGTCTGCTCATGAGGAAGACAGGACGGTTGCGGGGGCCCCCGAGCCTGTGACGTCTGTCCCGGCTGAACTGCTGTTCCTGTCACCTGTCTTTGCAGGACTCATGGTGTTCCTCGTGTTGACTGCTGCGAGCACCACGGTGGGCGCCGGTGACAGGCCGGCCAGTCCACCGGATCTGTCCACCGTCGCAGGCTCGATCGCCGCTCTGGTCCTGGGGCTGGTCATCAACCCGCGGCCGGGGGCTCCGAGGCTTCATGTGGTGCTGTGGGTGGCCTTGGCTCTACTGGCGTTGGGAGTAGCGGTGTTCGCCGCGTGGGAGGTGTTCGACAGGACTCACCATGCGGCCGGGGCCGCCCTGACGGCGGCGCTAGCGGCATTCGGCGGCCTGTTCCTCGATGCTACGACGATCACGCACAACACTGAGGCACTGGCCCAGGCCGTCCGGCCGAGCGCCGGCGACCCGGACTTCCCTCAGGTTTCCGATATGCCCGAAACGACAGATGGGTGAGGCACGTACGAATTGCGCTTCGTGCCTCACATGGCACTGAGTTCGGCAGCCGTGGTGCCTACTCCGGTGGGTGCTGCCGGACCTGGACGAGTGAGGACATCTCCCGGGGCGGGATGGTGGCCCGAACGACCTGTTGCTTTCTTGAGGTACGCCCGGATGTCGTCTTCAATCCACGGAGGCGAACAGCCCTCAAGGGCTCGGGAGGACGTTCTCGGCGACAAGGCTGTTGTAGACCTGTTCGAGGTGGGAGGTCACGGCCCGGGCGGGGTTTCTGCCCGTGGAGACGGGGACGATGACACCGTGCAGCGGATTGTCATCGCGAGGTTCGTCCAGGGTCAGGACGCCTCCGATGCCGGGGGCCGCTTCGTCCCGGGCGGTGAGCGGAGCCACACCCCACCGCTGCTGGATCGTCTTGAGCACTGAGGTGTGATCCAGTGGCACGCTGTCACCGGGAACATTGAAGACGGTACCGCGAGCGATGAGCGGGGAAACCAGCACCGTGGGTACCCGCACCCCGAACCTGGTGAAGTCGAAGCCGGCCTCTCCGGCCTGTTGATCGGGCGATGCCGCGCCGACGGGCGGCGGCACGTGGTCGTAGCAGCCGCCGTGCTCGTCATAGGTGATCACCAACAAGGTCTTGGCCCAGTCCGGCCCGGTGCGCAGCGCGTTGTACACGTCGAGGATGAACTGTTCGCCCGATGCGACGTCATCGTTGGGGTGTTGGCTGTTCCCGTCCTGCTTCCAGGCGGGTTCCAGGAAGGCGAACGCGGGCAGGGAGCCCTCGGAGGCGGCGTTCTTGAAGTCGATGAAGTGGCCGAAGTGCTGATCACCGGCCCGCTGGGTGTCGGGGAAGTTGGCCCTGGTCAACGGCGGAAGGTTGTAGCCGTAGATCGCCCAACCAATGCCCTTTTCGCTGAGTCGGCCGAAGATGCTGTCCGTCTTGAACATGAACCTGTTAATTTTTGCCTGGTTCTCGCATGCCTTGTCGCTCACCAGGCCCAGGCTGGTCCCGGCGAGGGCGAAGCCCCGGTTGGGCAGGGTCTGGGTCGGCACCGAGCAGTACCAGTGGTCGCAGACCGCGTAGCCCCGGGCCAGTCCGGACAGCACGGGCAGGGCTTCCGGGGGGAAGCAGCCCATGATGTCACTCGCGGTGACTCCCGGGGAGTTGCCTTTCCTGGTCGGGAATATCTGCGCGAAGTCGGTGACGAATCCCTCGTTGGTCGCGTCGGGGGCGGGGGTAGGCACCTGTTGCGTACCGAACAGCTGGTTGTTGACTCTGTGGTACTCCTCTCCGGGGACGGAGCCGGGCATGAAATACGCGCCGGGTCTGGTGTGGTCGATCGGGAAGACGGTGACTTTGCCGCCGTTCCCGTCCGGATTGGACTCCGCGCCGGTCAGGCCTTCGAAGGACTGGCCGGACGGGCGGTTTCCCTGGTCGGTGTAGAGGAATCCGAGCATGTTGTCGAAGGAGCGGTTTTCCAACATGAGGACCACGAGGTGGTCTATCCGGCTCAGAAGTGTGCTGTCCGATGACATCCGGCACCTCCCGCAAATCGCGCGGACTGGAGGATCGAGGCCCCGCCGCTCACGGTGGCGGCCCCTCCTACCACCGTAGGAGCAGACCCCTGCATCCTGCGCGGCGGCGTCGGGCACATCCTCGTGCCGTGTCAGTCGACCTTTGCCCTGTTGGCGACATGCCGTGACGCCCGAGCAGGGATCACGCACCGCTCAGGCGTCGGCGGTGTGGGAGGCTGGGCCGGTGCCCATAACTCTCCGTCCCCTGGACGCCCGACACTTCTCTGCCTGGCTCGAACGCAGTCGAGCCGAGTACGCCAAGGATCTCGTTGCTTCGGGGCGAACGTCCGAGGACGCCTACCGGCATGCGGACGCGAGCATGGCTCAGTTCTTTCCGTCCGGGATACCGACCCCAGGGCACGTGGTCTTCGACGTAGTCGACGATGCCGGGGTAACCGTCGGCTACCTCTGGATCGGACCGGACACGAGCGACGACGCCGGCGCCTGGTGGATCTGGGACATCGTGATCGACGCCGACAAACGTGGTCGGGGCCTGGGACGAATGGCCATGCTCCTCGGAGAGGAATACGCCCGGGCGCAGGGCGCTCATACTCTGGGTCTCAGCGTCTTTGGGTTCAACACAGGCGCGCGTGGCCTTTACGAGTCGCTCGGCTACGAGACGACCTCGGTGAAGATGCGCAAGAAACTCGACTGAGCCTCAGGCGACGTTTGCGCTGTCGACCACCGCGCACAGGCGTTGGTCGGCGGCGTGCTTGTTCCCCCGGATGACGTAGCGACGGATCATGCTTCCCGGCTCCTTGGGGCCGGCGTGGCCGGTGCCGTCGAGAGTGAAGTAGCGCAGGGCGGTGAACTGGGCCTCGATGCGGTTGAGCCAGGAGCAGTTGGTCGGGGCGCAGGGTCTCCGAGCGCCTTGACGCCGACGCCGGCCGCGCCGTGCTGCGCCGGCCGGCCGACTGACCGGTCCGGCGACCTTCCCCGGCCGGGTCCTAGCAGTAGCCGTCCACCCTGGTGGCGGCTGGAGCAAGGTTGGGCCAGGGGCGCCCTGCTCTATCGGAGACAGCGGACCGTAGGAGGTCGAGAACAGTGCACCCTGGGTAGCCCCGAAAGCTCGTATAGGCGGCGCGGTAGTAGCAGTTCCAGTAGCTCACGACCCGCCGCTGGGTGCGATCGAAGAAGGCCGGGTTGTCCGCGATGAACTGCCCGTAGACGAGATGTCCGCCGGTGCCCGGGAAAGCGAGATCACGAAGCTCATCGCAAATGACGACCAGGATCTCCAAGACGTACTCGCCGACCAACTGCACGACGAAGGGGGCGACCCAAGGGTCCGCAGATCCGGCGATCTTCTCCAGGTGGCGCTGCCTGACTCTCCCGTCGCAGTGCCTCGAGTACAAGCAGTGCAGAAGCTGCCGTTGACGCACCGACAACGACGCCACCGCGTCAGCCGACGGCTCGTCGTTGTAGAGGCGTCCGGGGATGGCGACCCGCTGGCCGCCGACAACGACCGAGAACGGGGCAACCGGCTGGAAGCGGGAAGCAGGCATGACCGTCAGCGCTGCTCGGGCATCTCCAGCAAGCTCGGCCGGGAATGCCGCGATCAACGGGTCGTTGCTGACGGAGGACGGCTGCACGAGCTGATCATAGGCGGACGCCATGGCCCACGCGGGCTCTCCGGCTCGTATCGACAGGGCCACCACCCGGCGGCTCAGCCCAATGTCCAGCCGTCCCGGAGGCTTTCGGCTTCCTCGGTGCTCTGCGGAACGTCGAGGGTTCCGAGGTATTGGCCGAGGTCAGCGAGCGGTGCGCTGCCGCCGGGGGTGGGGGGTGTTGAGGCGAGTGACTCGCGCTGGGCGTCGGGCAGGTAGCTGGTCTGGAGTGGTCCGGTGAGTGTCTCCCATCGGACCTCGGTGCCGGCATACCGGGCGACAGCCTTCAGAGCCGACACCGTCGTGGAGGACGCCTGCGGGTTTCGCAGTTCGGCACGGACGGCGTTGTGGAGCTCATGAGGTCCGCTGCCCTTGGGGGGCTGGTGCCGGTCGGGCTCGAAGGACTCGAGTCGCCGGCCGTTCTCCAGGCGTTCGACCACGGTCATACCGGCCGCATGGAACAGGTGCACGACCTCGCTGTGCTCGCACAGCCGGGCCAGCACGCCGGGCTTCAACCCCTCCGCTTCCCGGTCCTCGAAGCAGAAGGTCCACCCGTCAAGCTGTCCCACTCTCAACAGCGCGCCACCAGCCGCCATCGGATACAGCGCGTCCGCCTCCGCACCTGGGAGCATCCGCGCCCGCTCCGGATCCGCACCGTAGGCGGCGAACATCTCCCCCACCGACAGAACCCGCACCAGGTTCAGACAGAACGTGGACAACACACCGCTTTCCGACCATTCCCACCACATCGGCACACGATCGACCACAGGTTCCTCCTCAAAGAAGGGCTGCGCCCCGGGAACGCTCCCGGGGCGCAGCCGGTCGGGGTCAGGATGTGACGCTGACGACGAACTTCTCGCCGTCCATGAGGCGGTCGGTTTGCACGAAGCTGCCGTATTTGCCGCCGGCAGCCTTGTTCCGGGGAAGGGCGACGTGGCCGCGGACGCAGGCCCTCACCCCGCCTCGCCCTGCCGCCGCTGCTCGCGCTCCTCGAACCAGCGCTCCAGGTCCTCGTTCCAGCGAGCCGCATTGCTGCCGTCCAGCTGACCGGCGAAGGCCCGGTAGGCGGCCGGCACCAGAGCCTCGCGGTCGGCGGGCTCCGCCGAGGCGATCGCCCAGAGCGCCTCGGCGGTGTCGTCGTCCAGCCCGGTGCAGGAGCGCGGTCCCCCGCCGGCGAGTACGCGCTCCAGTTCCTCATGGAAGATCTGCCGCAGCTCCTGGTCAGTCGGCCACCCGTGGCGCATCCCGGCCCCTCATCGATGTCGAACTCGAACTCCCGTCCTCCGGAAGAGACTCGGTTACCCAGGCATGTGGTTCCACATACCGGCTTCGGCTCGTCATGTAGGGTCCGCGATTCGGTTTCGAATGGGGGCGCCATGACCTGTGGCATCTATTGAGCCGAAATGGCTCGGTTTCCTACATGATCGCGTAGCAGACGTGTGGGGCCTTGAAGTAGCCGCACACGATGCGGGGCTGGCGCTGCCGT
>NZ_JBHVFE010000108.1:0-22269 GCF_042801945.1 Kitasatospora sp. NPDC057542 | reverse complement strand
GACCGGGGCGGCCGCCCCGGTCAGCCGACCCGGGTGAGGCGGGCGGGGCGGGCGCCGGCTCCGTCGGCGAGCGCGCCGGGCTGCTCCTGGTCCGACCGTTCGGGACCGGCGAGCAGGATGGAGCGCTGCAGTCGGCGCAGTACCGCGGACGGCTCCATGCCCAACTCCCGGACCAGGGTGTTCCGCAGGCGCTGGTAGGCCTCCAGTGCCTCGCCCCGGCGACCGGAGCGGTGCAGCGCGATCATGTACTGGCCGTGCAGGCTCTCGTGGGTGCGGTAGCGGTCGACCAGGACGGTGAGTTCGGCGAGCAGCACCCGGTGCCGGCCCAGCCGCAGGTCGGCCTCGATCCGCTGGTCCAGCGCGCAGAGCCGGGTCTCCTCCAACCTCTTTGCCTCGACGGCGAGTTGGCCACCGACTGGGACGTCCGCGAAGGCCGGACCGCGCCACAGCGCAAGCGCGTCGCCCAACTGCCGGGCGGCGAGCGGGAAGTCGCCCCCGTCCATGGCCCGGTAGCCGCGCCCGGCGAGGCGGTCGAACTCCTGGAGGTCGACCAGTCCGCCACCGCTGTTCAGCATGTAGCCGCCGACCGAGGTGACCAGGACGTCCTTCGCGCAGGAGGCCCCAGGGCCGCCGTCGCCCTGGGCGAGTGCCCGGTCGATGAGGTCGCGCAGTTGGAGCACATAGGTCTGCACGGTGGTACGACTGCTGCGAGGCGGGCGGCCCGACCACAGTTCCTCGGCGAGGACACTCGCCGGAACGACCTGGTCGGCCCGTAACGCCAGCAGGGCGAGAACCTGCCGCGGCTTCGGCGCCGACGGCACCACCGACACCCCGCACAGTCGGACCCCCAAGGCCCCCAGCACCCGGATCTCCACGACGACCACCCCAAATCCAGACGGATCGGCGGCCCCGACGGCCGCCGGCCGGGCGGATGCTCCGCTGCTCACCGTCCACACAGGTCCGCTGGACGGTCGATCGAGCACCCGCCACCATCCAAAAACAGGTCAGACGGTTTGTCAATACAAAACCGAACGCACTGTTTGTTTCTAGGCGACGCAATCCCCTACGGAGCCGGACGCTGGACCACCCGCCCGATCCCGAACCGGTCCGCCCGGGGGCCGCCAGGTCGCCCGAGGCCCGTCCGCACCCGCCCCGACTCAGGCCGGGCCGGCTCCGTCCACACCCGCTCCGGCCGCCTCGCTCGCGTCGGCCTCCGCCGCCCCCGCCACCCCTGCCGCCTCCGCCGCCCGGGCCTCCGCCAGCTCCGCGACCACCCGGGCACCCCGGTCCACCGCGAGGTCGAGCGTGGCCAGCACCCCGGGCACCGCGATGCTCGGCATCAAGTGCTGGTACAGCGAGGCGATCCGGCGCTCCAGGTCCGCCCGGCCGGACATCTTCTGGGACTGGATCTGCACCCCTGTCCAGGCCCCGGTGACCAGCCACGCCGTCTCGGCGGGCACCACCTGGGGCAGCAGCTCACCGCGTCGACCGGCCGTTTCCAGCACGGTCTCGGCCCGCTGGATCCAGCCGGGCGCCGCGCCGCCGCTGAAGTCGCCGAACACGTCCTGACCGAGGGAGAGCCGCGCGCCCGCGCTCAGCACCGGGTCGCGCGGCATGAGGTGGGCGACCACCATCCCGAGATCCACGAACTCCTGGAGCTTGCAGTGCCGTTCGGGGATGTCGTCCCGGCCGAACTGCTCCTCCACGACCCCCTGGGCGAGCTCCCGCTTGGAGGCGAAGTGGAAGTACACCGCGCCACGGGTCACCCCGGCACGGGCCACGACTTCACCGATCGTCGCTCCCTCGTACCCGTACTCGTCGAAGACCGACGCCGCCGCCTCCAGGATCAGCCGACGCGTTCGGACCGCCCGCTCCTGCCGCACCACCGCAACCACCCCACCCGAAACGCTCGGCAAACAAAACCAAACACCCCGTATCTTACCCGCCAAGGCCGGCCGGGAGCCTTGCGTCCCAGGTCACATGGGACCGCCTTCGAGCGGGCCAAAACCGCGTGGACGGTATGGAACGAACGGATGACCGACGCCTCGCTGCCGGCTGTCATAACCGGAGCTTCGACTCCCACTTCTCACCGGCAGGCCAACGAATGACCATGTCATAGCAATGAACCTGCCAAGCCAGTCCGTCGGCATTCTCACAGGTCAAGAAGCTTTACCAAGGCAAGCCGATCTCCAGGCCGCGCTCGGCGCCCACCCACCGTGCCCACCCGATCACGCTTGGCCGCCGACGAACCTTCGTTCTGGCTCCTTGAAAACCAAACCGGTAGGTACGTATCTTACGAGCCCTGAGCAGCCCACCCCGCCCGTCACGGCCCTTCGGAGCGCTCCCCATGACTCTGCTTGCCTTCCGCACGCCTGCCCCCGCCCTCGCCACCGGCACGGACTCCGGGACGATCGCCCACCCGGCCGCAGCAGCAGCCCCGGCACCTCGCCTGACCAGCACCGTCGCCAAGGAGTACGTCCACCGGGCCTGCCACGCCGAGGTCTTCCTCACCGGCAGCGAGCAGCTGACCGACACCACCTTCACCGTGACCGCGCAGTGGCCGCGGGCGCACACCTTCTTCAGCACCCCGGACGGCACCCGGCACGACCCGATCCAAGCTGCTGAAACGATCCGCCAGGCCGGGCTCTACCTCGCCCACACCCGGTTCGGCGTACCGCTCGACCACAAGTTCATGATGTGGAACCTCGACTACACCACCCGGCCGCGCCAGCTGCTGATCGATGCGGCACCGACCGACCTCACCCTGGAGGTCCGGCTCCTCGCCCAGCCGCGCCGGACCGGCACCACGATCGACTTCACGCTGGAAACCGTCGTGCGACGGGGCTCTCAGCCGGCCGCAACCGGGTACGCCCGCTTCACCACCGTCCCCGACTCCACCTACCAGCGGCTGCGCCGGGGACGCCACAACGCCGAGCATCCGTCGGCGCCGGCCGTGACCGCCGAACCGCTCCCGCCGGCCCGGGTCGGCCGGCTCCGCCCGGGCGACGTCGTGCTGACCCCGGCGGACGCCCCCGGCAGCTGGCACCTCACCCCCGACTTCTGGCACCCGATCCTCTTCGACCACGCCAACGACCACATCCCCGGCATGGTGCTGCTGGAGGCGGCCCGGCAGGCGGCCAACGCGCTGAGCAGCCCGGTCACCGTCACACCGACCGCCGCGGCCACCACCTTCCACCGGTACGCCGAGCACGACGCACCCACCATGATCACCGCCCGGCACACCCCCGGCGAGAGCCCGGACGCCCTCACCACCACCGTGACCGGCCACCAGCACGGCGAGCCGATCTTCACCACCGTGCTCACCGGCCACCCGGACCACCGCTGACCGGACAACCGCCGCCGCACCGACCGGGCAGACGGTTCGGGCCGAAAAGCTCCCACGCTCGCAGCGGTCCGCTCCCACCGCCCTGCCGGCGGCCCCACCACCGGTCGCACCACCCGAACGGCCCGCCCGACCATCCCGGTCCGGCGGGCCGTCCGCGTGCCGACGACGTTTCGCGGTGCGGCGCCCCTGGCACCTGTCGTTGCCCCCGGACCGGCCCCGGCCGGAACGCACCGGTTCCGGGCTGGCACCGGGGCGAACACCTGCGCGAGGATGTCAGCCCCTGAATCCGCGCTGCCCACAGGAGCACGCCGTGAGCGAAGTCGCTTCACAGCAGAACGAGTTGATCAGACTGACCGACCGCCCCGGCACCGACGACACCCCCGGCTGTGCCGGGCGGAGCGGCGGCCGGAACGTCCGGGTGCGAGTCCTCGGACGGCACGCCCCGGGCTCCCTGCTCGGACACGACTGGCTGGACTGCGAGATCACCGTCACCGCGGACTCGGTGCGCGGACAGTTCGTCACGCTGGTGACCGACCGCCATCTCAGACAGTGGGAAACCGCCTTGGACCGACTCGGGCGCGGGTCAGCCGTCCGGTGGCTGGACGAGGAACACGGCCCGGAGCTGCGGATCGAACCCGGACGGCCGGGCGGCCTCTGGGTGACCGTCTCCGACGCGGAGGAATCGGGCGTCACACTCCGGGTCGTGCTCTCCCCCGCGCCGGGCTGGCTGGACGAACAGCGCGCCCTGCTCGAACTCGTAAGGAACGCCTATCCGTCCGAGGTCGTCGAACTGTCCCCGGGCGTCCGCTCCTGGCGCGGAGAGCCGGCCGGCTGAAAGGTCCTGACAGGAGCCGCCGAGGGCGTGACTGCCGGTTTTGTTTCTCGTTTGTCGGTGGGCGGGGAAGAGGGTGTCCCGTCCGTGCATCGTGTCGGACGAACTGTGGGGGCTGATCGAGCCGTTGCTGCTGCCGGAGCCGCCGAAGCTCCAGCCGGGCCGGCCCGAAGCGGACCGAGCCCGGCCGACCGCGCGCAACCGGGCAGCAAGCAGTCGGTGATCGCCCGCCGAGGAGTCCCGCACAGCTCCGGCCCCGGAGCCGTGCGGTGGGTCGTCGAGCGGACCGGCGCCCCGGGCCCACGGGTTCCGACGCCTGCGGGTCCGCTGGGACACCCGCCACGACATCCGCGAGGAATCCCTCAAGCCGGCCTGACGCGTGATCACCCGCCGGCTCCTCGGGAGTCGACCGGCCGTCATCACCGCGGTGGCAACGGCCTTCCCAGCCGGGCGAGCGAACGGTCGGGCAGGGTGAGGAGGAAGAGCAGAGCCGCACCGCCGAGCATGAACAGCGCGAGGTGGTGCAGCCCGCCCGTGGTGGCACCGTGCGGGAAGAAGGCCGCGTTCGCGGCCGAGGCCGCCATGGCACCGAGGTACATGAAGGTGCGCAGCAGCCCGGCCGCCGAGGCGATGACAGCCGGGTCCGCCTGGTGGTAGAGGGCGCTCTGGGTGCCGAGCCCGATCAGCCCCTGCGAGACGCCCGCCAGCGCGCCGACCGCGATCAGCAGGGCGCCTGGGCTGCTCGCGTGCACCAGCAGCAGGGCGGCACACGCCGCGATCTGGCAGGCGGAGCCGACCAGCAGCTTGCCTCGCACGCCCGGACCGCGGCCGGTCGCCCCGGCGACCGTGAGCGCGGTCAGTGACAGCGGCAGCAGCACCAGTCCGGCGGTGGTGGCCGACAGGCCGCGCCCTTCCTCCAGCCACTGGGTGTAGCCGTAGAGGAAGGCGTAGATGGCGGTGTAGCCGAGGACCTGGCGCAGGTAGGTGGCGATCAGCGGGCGGTTTCCGGCGAGCGCCCTCAGGTCGATGAAGGGGGTGCGGGCCCGCCGCTCGCGGACGACGAAGGCGACGGCCGCCAGGACCGCGAGCACCGGCAGGTACCAGCGCGCCGGGTCGGGCCTCATCAGGAACAGCATCAGGGCGAGCAGGAGGACCGCGAACAGCGCGATCCCGGCATGGTCGAGCCGGTCCGGGCGGCCCGGGTGGTCGCCGCTGTCCGGGCGGTCGATGCGGTCGGAGCGACGCGCGGCGACGGGAAGCCGGACCGCGCCGAGCGTCAGGCAGGCCAGTGACAACGGGACGTTGACGGCGAAGACCGTCCGCCAGCCGCCCGCGCCGATCAGCAGACCGCCGAGGGTGGGCCCGACCACCGCGACGGTCTGGTTGGCGACCGCCAGCACCGTCAGTACCCCGGCGGGGCTGGACTGCCCGGTCCGCTCGGCCTCGCTGCGGGTCAGGTGCATCGCGGCGGGGTAGGCCGCGGAGGTACCCAGCCCGAGCAGCACCCGGGCGGCGATCAGCAGCCCGAGGGACGGGGCGAGCGCTCCGAGCAGTCCGGCGAGGCCGACCAGGGCCGTCCCCGCGAGGTAGAGCGGGCGCGGGCCGTGGGTGTCCACCAGCCGCCCGATCACCGGCTGTCCCACGGCGGTGGCCAGGTAGAGCGCGGTCACCAGCCAGGCGGTCTCGGCGGGCGGCGCACCGAACGCGGCACCCACGGGAACCAGGGCCACCGCGATCATCGACGAGTTGATCGGATTGAGCACCGAGCCGAGCACCATCGGTGCGATCAGCCGACGGTCGAACCCGCCGTCCGGAGCAGGCTGACGCCCGGACCGGATCCGGGCCAGCAGGGCGGCCGGGCCGGCCTTCACCGGTTCAGCCGGTCCATCAGGGCCAGCGCCTCCAGCACGGTGGCGCGCTCGGCCTCGGTGTAGTGCTCCGCCATGACGCGGGTCAGCCACTCCTGGCGGGCCTGGCGGCTGTCCGCGACGTGGTCCAGCCCGGCCTCGGTGAGGCTGACCACCTGGCGGCGCCCGTCCTCGGGGTCGGGGCGGCGCCCGACCAGTCCGTGCTGTTCCAGCGCGGCGAGGGTGGCGGCCATGGACTGCGGGCGGACCCGCTCGGCGGCGGCCAGCACGCTGGCGGAGGCCGGGCCGTCGTTGACCAGCCGACTGAGCACGGCGCTCTGGGAGGGTGTCAGGTCGCTGGTGCCGCTCGCCTCCCGGAGGGTGCGGCGCAGCCGACTGAAGACGGCGCGCAGCTCCCGGGCGGCCAACGCCGCGGTGCCGGGGACCACGGAGTCGACGGACCCCGCGGTGTCGGCCTGGGCCCTGCGGGCCGCGGTGGCGGCGGCACGGGCTGTTCGCTTCTCGGTCACGGTTCCACGGTAATTTCGACAGTCTGGACTGTCCAGTCTGGACTGAAGTTTTTCCCGGGGCGGCCGGTCATCTCCACCACCCGCGCCCGAGGGACGACGGACGGGCCCGGGATAATGACGTCATGATCGACAAGCAGCTCCGCGTCGTCCTCGCCGAGGACTCGGTGATCCTCCGGGACGGCATGGTCGAACTCCTCACCACCCGCGGATGCACGGTGGTCGCCACCGCCGGGACGGCGCCCGAGCTGATCGCCGCCGTCACCGAGCACCGGCCCGACGTGGCCGTGGTGGACATCCGGATGCCGCCCACCCACACCGACGAGGGCATCCGGGCCGCGGTGGAGATCCGTCTCGCCCTGCCCGAGGTCGGCATCCTGGTCTTCTCCCAGCACGTCGAGACCACCTGGGCGGCCCGGCTGCTGGCCGGTGGCGCCGCCGGCATCGGCTACCTGCTCAAGGAACGGGTGGCCCGCACCTCCGAGTTCGTGGACGCCCTGCACCGGGTCGCCGCGGGCGGGACGGCCCTCGACCCGGAAATCGTCAACGGCCTGATGCACGGCGGGCGGCGCAGCCGGGTGGACGCGCTCACCCCGCGCGAGCGGGAGGTACTGGAGCTGATGGCACAGGGGCACTCCAACCGCTCGATCGCCACGCTGCTGGTGGTGTCGGAGCGGGCAGTGGAGAAGCACGTGGCCGCCGTGTTCGGGAAGTTCGACCTGCCCGCGACCGACGCCGACAACCGGCGGGTCAAGGCCGTACTCGCCTACCTCGCGGAGAGCGGCGCCTCCTGAGGCGGCAGCCCAGGCGACTCTGGCGCGACCGCCCGTCAGAGCCGCCTGGGCAGTTCGGCACTGACCTTCGTCGGCCCGCCGGGCGGGCTGTCCACCCGCAGCGTCCCGTCCACCGCCGCGAGCCGCTCGGCCAGGCCGGCCAGCCCGGTGCCCGCGCCGATCGCGGCGCCGCCGCGCCCGTCGTCGCGTACGGTCAGCCGGACTCTCCCGTCGACCGCGCTCACGTTCAGCTCCGCCGACCGCGCGCCGCTGTGCTTGGCGACGTTGGTCAGCAGCTCGGCAGCGCAGAAGTAGACGGCCCGCTCGATCACCTGCTCCGGACGCTCCCGCAGGTCCAGCCGGACGTCGACCGGCACCGGCGAGGTGGCGATCAGTCCCGGCAGCGCCTCGGCCAACCCGCCGTCCAGCGCCACCGGGTGGATGCCCCGGGTCAGCCGGCGCAGACCGGTGATGGTGTCGTCGGTCTGCCCACGGGCCCGGTCGACCAGGGCGCGCAGCCGCCCGAGGTCGGGCCCGCCCGAGCCAACCGGTCCGCCCTCGGCCGGCACGTCGCCGGCCGGAACACCGTCGGCCGGAACACCCTCGGCGAGCACGTCGTCGGCCAGCGACAGCGTGATGGCCAACGCGACCAGTTGCGCCTGAGTGCCGTCGTGCAGGTCGCGTTCCAGACGTCGCAGCCGATCGGTGTTCTCGGCCAGCAGGGTGGCCCGGGCGTTCTCCAGCTGACGCACCCGCTGCTGCGAGCGCACCGGCCCGAGCAGGGTACGGGCCGACGAACGGTCCGCTGCGCCGAGCGCCCGCACCGCGGCGGGAACGACGGCCAGCGCCCCGAGGCCGATCGGAACCGCGCCCAGGTCCAGCAGGCCGACCGGCCGCGGGCCCGGCTCCATCATCCGCACCCAGAGCGGGAAGCCCACCAGCCAGACGCTGCTGAGCGGAAGCCCGACCACGGCCAGGAACCCGAGCACCCCGAGCGGCACCCGCAGGAGGAGGTAGAGCAGCGCCCGCCAGGCCGCCGGGTCGGTCAGCACCACCCGGCCCCGGGCGAACACCCCGGGCGGGCGCGGCAGCGGCTGCGGTGCGGGCACCTCCTCCCCGAGCAGCCGCCCGACCAGCCACCGGTGCAGCCCGCCGAGCCTCCTCGCCCCGAGCAGCGCGGCCACCACGAACGGCAGGCCCAGCACGGTAAGCGAGAGCAGCGCCCCCGCGTAGAGGACGGCGACGGCGTACGCCCCGCCGAGCACCCCGAGCGGCAACCCGAGTACTGCGAACGCCAGTTCACCGCCGCGCACCGACCGGTACCGCCGCCGCTCAGCCACCATCCACCTCACTGCTCATCCGCCGCCCGGCCCCCAGCATCCACCAGGCACCACTGGAGCCGCCGCACCCATCTGCCCTTCCGTCCGGACAGCCCGTCTGGCAGCCACGGCGCCGACCTCGCGGCCCGCCGAGCGTCGGCGCCTGCCGCTCTCCTCCCTCCATCTCACTCCCGCTCCCCGCCCGTCGGCTCCACCGCCGAGCCGCCGACCGCCCACAGGCCCGTGCCCACGATCCCCGGCACCGTGAGCCCCGCCGCACCCAGCACCACCCGGGCGCACTGCGGCCCCGGCACCACCGGCACCACCGAGCCCGTCACCGCCAGGCTGAAGGCCGCCGAGGCCGTGGCCGCCACCGCCGCGCCCAGCAGCACACCGATCGCCGTGGTCAGGGCCGCCTCCACGGAGAGCATCCGCAGCAGCTGCGGCCGTGTTGCCCCGACCAGGCGCAGCAGCGCGAACTCGCGGCGCCGGTCGGCGGTCAGCGCCACCAGGGTGTTGACCGTGGAGACCGCCGCGAAGCAGACCAGCAGCCCGAGCTCCATCTCGCGCAGCCAGACGTCGCTCGCCTTGGTGACGCTGGTCTCGGCACCCGTTGCCCGGGCGGCGTGCTCGGCGGTGCCGGTGAGGATCAGCATGGTGCCGGAGAGCCCGACCAGCAGCGCGACCGGCACCACCGCCGAGGAGAGCCGGGCCGCGTAGCCGCGCAGGTTGGCGTCCGCCAGCCAGCCCGCCCGGGGCACGAGCACCCTCGCAGGGGCGCCGAGCACGGTTGCCAGGACGCGCGCCGCCACCGGCCCCAGCAGTCCGACGGCGACCAACAGCACCAGCGAGCCGAGCAGCGAGGCCTGCCCTGCCTTGTCCAGCTCTCCGGCCGGCCGGCTCGCCGCCAGTCGCAGCAGCAGCCCACCGCCCGCGAGCACCGCCACCCCCGTGAGCAGCCGCAGCACACCCGTGCGCCGCGGCCCGCCCGCGCCTTCGGTCAGCGCGACGGCCGGGGCGGGCCGGGTGATCCGGCGGGCCGCCACGGCGGTGGCCGCCAGGCCGATCAGCAGCGCCACCGCGAGCGCGACCAACGCCGGCACCGGCGCGCCGGGTATCTGCAGCCCGGGTGCGGCCATGCCACGCCGCTGGAGTGCGGCAAGGAAGGCCCGGGCGGCGAGGAAGCCCACCAGGCCGCCCGGCGCGGCCACCAGCAGGGTGGTCGCCACCACCTGCACACGCACCACCCGCCGTACCTGACGGGGCGTCGCCGCGACGGTGCGCAGCAGCGCCAGATCACGGTGCTGCTGCCGCAGGGTGAAGCCGAGCGCGTTGACCACGACGAACAGCGCGACCAGGACGGCGATCTCGCCGAACGCCCCGGCGATCACCACCAGGCCCGGCCCGGACACCGCCACTCTGGTCACCGCGGCCGGCGCCGTGATCTGCGCGGCAACCAGCGAACCGAACAGCGTCACCGCCGCCACTGCCAGGAACAGGGCCGTCCCCAGCCCGGCGAAGGAGGCCGGGCGGCGGCGGATCTGCCCCGCGGACAGGCTCAGCACCGGACTGCTCATCGCGCTCACCCGCCCAACCGGCTCAGCCGCTCGCCGACCTGCGCGGCCGTCGGCCTGGTCAGCTCGTCCACCAGCAGGCCGTCTGCCAGCAGCAGCACCCGGTCCGCGTACCCGGCGGCGACCGGGTCGTGGGTGACCATCACGCAGGTCTGCCCGTCGGCGTCGACGCCCGCGCGCAGCAGGTCGAGGATCTCCTGCCCGGTGGCGCGGTCCAGTGCGCCGGTCGGCTCGTCGGCGAACAGCACCTCCGGCCGGGAGACCAGTGCCCGGGCTATCGCCACCCGTTGTTGCTGACCACCCGACAGCTGTCCGGGCCGGTGCCGCTCGCGCCCTGCCAGACCGACCCGGGCCAGTGCCTCCCGCACCCGGGCCCGTTCCGGCGGATGCCCGGCCAGCCGCCCCGGCAGCTCGACGTTCTGCGTGACGGTCATCGCGGGCATCAGGTTGAAGGCCTGGAACACGAACCCCACCCGGGCGCGGCGCAGCTCCGCCAGCCGCCGCTCGGGCAGCCCGGACACCTCGGTGTCGCCCCACCGCACGGTGCCCCTGGTCGGGCGGTCCATCCCGGCCAGGCAGTGCAGCAGGGTGGTCTTGCCGGAGCCCGACGGCCCCATCACCGCCGTGAACGTCCCCGGCGCGAAGCCCACCGAGACCCCGCGCAACGCCCGCACGGCCGCCGCGCCACGCCCGTGCTCCCTGTGCAGCCCGGTCGCACTCAGGGCCGCGCCCGTCACCCCGTCGTGCGCCGCCGTGGCGGCGGCTGTCGTCATCCCGTTCATGTCCACCATCGTGGGCGCCCGGGGCCGGGAGATCGATTGTGCTGGCACCCGAATCCGGGGTTCGGAAAACCGAACCCCGCAGGTGGTGCTACGTCTCCTTCCCGCCCTCTTCCACCCGGGCCCGCTCGCCCCCACCCCGGCTCCCCGGTCACCCGCCCGACGGGGAATCATGATCCGGTGACCATCGACCTGCTGCCCGGCCGCGGCGTTCGCCTGCCCGCCCCGGGCAGCGAGCCGCGCCGCGAGGAGCCGTTCGCCTTCGACTCCGACTCCCTCCACGCGCCCGACCCGGAACCCGTCCGACCCGTCCGACCCAGCCAGCCAGCCAGCCAGCCAGCCGAACCCACCGAGGCCGCCGAATGATCCCGCTCCCGACCGGCACCGCCACCGGTCCGTACGACGCCGCTTTCCTCCCCCGCCGGCGGCTGTCACCGCGCCCGGCCGAGCAGCCGATCACCGCGCCGGTCCCCAAGCTCGGCGGCGAGCCGTGCTGGCTGGCCGAGCCCACCTGGCCCCTCTCCCCCGGTACGGGTGAACCCCTGGTGTTCATCGGGCAGTTCCCCGTCCCGGGCGAGCCGGGTCGGCTGGCGTACCTCTTCCTGGAGGAGGACGGCGAGCTGATGGGCGGCCTCGACCCGGAGCGGGGCGACGGCCTGTTGCTCGTCCAGCCCGGCGGCCGCATCCCGCCGTTCGCCGTGCTCGGACCGCCCGGAATCCGGGGCCGTACGCTCTGGCGCTGCGAGCCCGACGGTGAGCGGACCCCGGTCGAGTACCACCTGGACGTGGTGCCGCTGCCGGACGGCGTCGACCGGGCGATGGACCAGCGGGCCGCCTTCCAGCGGTACCTGCGCCACGAGGGCCCCGAGGTCCCGTTCCCGGACGGCGACCACGAGCACGACCACCTCGGCGGAGACCCGTCCTACCCGAACGGCCGGGCCCGGGTCCCGGCCCCCTGGCAGTACCTCTTCGCCCTCGCGGACGCTTCGGACGAGGGCGATCCGTACTTCCTCAACTTCGGTTACGGCGACGGCTTCGGCTTCCTCAGCCCGGACGGCCTGGAGGGCCGCTTCTTCTGGGAGGCCCCGTAGCCGCGCCCTCCGTTTCCCCATCCCTCACTCACCCACGGGAGTCACCATGACCACCACCCCCCTGACCGTCGCCGTGCTCGGCCCTGGCGGCGTCGGCGGACTGATCGGCGGGCTCCTCGCCCGCGACGGCCACCGGGTCGTCTGCCTGGCCGGCGAGGAGACCGCGGCCGTCATCGCACGGGACGGACTGCAGGTCCGCAGCGCCCGGTTCGGCGACTTCACCGCCCGGGTGGAGGCCGCCACCGAGCTGCGCGAGCCGGTCGACGCGGCCTTCGTGACGGTCAAGGAGACGGCGCTGGCCGCCGCGCTCGACCGGATGCCCCCGGAGGCGCTCGGCGCCGGGATCGTGGTGCCGCTGCTCAACGGTCTGGACCACATGGCGCTGCTGCGCGAGCACTACCAGGCCGGGCGGGTGGTGGCCGGCACGATCCGGGTCGAGGCCACCCGGACGGCACCCGGGCGGATCGAGCACACCAGTCCGTTCGCCGCCATCGAGCTCGGTGCGACCGCCCGACACGCCTCCCCCGTAGCCGAGTTCGCCGAGCAGCTGCGGCACGCCGGGCTGGACGTCACGCTGTGCGAGGACGAGACGGCGATGCTGTGGAGCAAGCTGTCCTTCCTCGCACCGTTCGCCCTGCTCACCACCCGCCACGCGAGCGGGATCGGCACCGTGCGCACCGAGCACCGGGCCGAACTCCGCGCCGTGCTGGACGAGATCAGCGCCGTCACCCGGGCGGTCGGCGCGCCGGCGGACGCGCAGACCCTGCTCGCCTCCTTCGACCGCATCCCGGGGACGATGAGGTCCTCGATGCAGCGCGACGTGGAGGCCGGCCGACCGACCGAGCTGGACGCCATCGGCGGCGCCGTCCTGCGGGCGGCCGACGCACACGCGGTGGCCGTCCCGACCATCGCCCGCCTGGTCAGCGACCTGTCCGACTCCTCCGACCGGTAGTGCCGGCACGGGCGTTCACCCCGCGCTTGGCGCGCGCGGTGAACGCCCACCGGGGTCTCCGATCGACTGACGGATCATCATTTTCCGCAAAGGGAAGGAGACTTTCCCGACGGTTCACGGAATCCTCCGGAACCACCGCACGGCGCACCGACGTTGACACGGCGGGAGGGATAGAGACATGACAAGGAAGCCGTACCGTCTGGCCGCCACCACGCTCGCACTGCTCCTCACGGCCCCGTTGTTCACCGCGTGCGACGCCGACCAGGCCCTCGACTGCGGGAAGCGGGCGATCAGCCTCTCCGGCGATGTCCAGGACCTCGCGGATTCGGCGATCAACATCGGTCAGATCACCGACGAGAGCCGCCGCAAGCACACCGTCGCGGCCCTGAAGAAGGTCGCCGACGATGCCAGGAAGATCCGCCAGGACGGCGGGGACAAGATCGACGCGGCCGCCGACAGACTCTCCAAGGCCGTCGACGACGCCATCGACCGGGTCACCAAGGGCAAGCAGCCCGACGTCAAACCGATCACCGATGCCGCCGCCGACATCGGGAAGGCCTGCGCCGACGCCTGACGCACCGGCGCGCTCACCGTTTCCCACACCGCCCACTCCACCGGCTTCCGCCCCGGGCGCCGGCCCGGGGCGGAAGCACATCCCCCGCCCCGGGTCCCGGCCTGTCGCCACCGCACCGGCACCGCCGGACGATAGGAATGGCATCGGACCGAACCGCACCTCGGAGGCACCGGTGAACCACCCGATCCTCGGCCAGATCCAGGACCTGCGCGCCGAACTGGCACCCGGCGACACCGCCCCCGCGTTGGTCACCGCGCTCGCCGACGGCACCGCGCCACACTCGGTCCTGGCCGAACTCGCCGCCCAGCAGCACCGGATCATCCGCTCCGACCGCCGCAGCCTGCTGCTGCTCGCCAGTCGCTGCGCGGACCGGCCGGTCGGCGCCTGGTTCGCCACGCTGGCCGAGGGCGAGAGCGCCGCGCTGCGCACCCTGCCCGCACTCGGCGCCGCCGCCGGCCTCGACCGCGGCGCGCTGGAGTCCCGCCCGCCGCTGCCCGGCTGCCAGGCCTACCCGCACTACCTCGCCTGGCTCGCCCTGAACAGCGAGCCGGCCGCCGCGGCCGCCGCCCTGGTCGCCAACTTCGCGGCCTGGGGCGGCTACTGCGCCACCATCGCGCAGGCACTGCGCCACCAGTACGGCTTCACGGACGAGACCTGCGCGTTCTTCGACTTCTTCGCCCAGCCCGCGCCCGAGCTGGAGCAACAGGCCGCCGACGCACTGGGCCCGGACCGGCTGGACGAGCCGACCCTGGCCGCCGCACGCGAGTACGGGCTGCTGCTCCAGGCCTACGAGCACCTGTTCTGGGACACCCTGGGCGTCATCGACACCTGAGGCCGAACCCGTCCCGGGGCCGAGAGGACTCAGGCCTGCCAGTGCGGCTTCCCGCTGACCATCCGGCAGTAGATCACCCGGCCACCGGCGTCGTGGGTGCTCTTGCCCAGGTCCGCGTTGCGGCAGAACTGCCCGGCTTCGTAGCAGTTGCCCGCGTTCGAGCGGATCTCGCACCCGGTGCCGGCGCCGGCCGCCGCTGGGGGTTCGGGGTCGGTCGGCGGCTGAGCAGTGGTCACCTTCGGCTGCGGCGCCTTGGTGACGGGCGGCTGCGGCTGGGCGCTGGGCTGGGCCGGAGGCGCGACGGGCGGGGGCGTGGCCGCCGGCTCGGCCGGCGCAGTGCCGACCGGGGCCGGGGCCGGCGCGGCGGACGTCGCCGGCGGGGTGGGCGTCGCGGTCGTGCCGGCGGCAGCCGTGGTGGCGGCGACGGTCGGCGTGGCCGGGGCGGTGGCACCGCCGTCGGCCGCCGACGGGTCGCAACCGGTCAGCGCCAGGCCGACGGTGAGGACGAGTCCGGCGAATCCGGCCAGGCCGGCCCGGCGCCGACCGGGTATCCGTGAAGGCATGGGGGGAGAACGCTCCGTTCCGTTTGGATGAGTCGTGCGATTCAAGCAGGAGTCGCACACGCACCGTCCACGGAATCCCCACTCGTTGGCAGATCGAGACCTTCCGGCCGTCGAGCGTCGCCGCCCCGCGTTCACCGGCCACCCTCACCACCCGGTCCTCGGCACCCACGGCCCGACCCTGGCCACCCGGCTGACCCCGCCGGCCACCACCGGCTGACCCCGCCGACCCGCCGACCCGCCGTCAGCGCAGCTCCCCCGTCCGGCGCTCGAACACCTCGGGGCGGGCGGTCTCCAGCGCCGTGGAGACCGCGCCGAGGAGCACCGCCTCCTCCCCCAGGAGGCTCGGCGCGAGCGTCGGACGCATCGGGGCGAGCCGGTGCAGCGCCTGCTCCAGCGGTTCCAGGAGCAGGTCCGCGCTGCTGCCGATCCCGCCGCCCAGCACCACCAGGTCCGGATCCAGGACGGCCGACAGCACGGCCACCGCGTAGGCGAGCCGCTCGGCCTCCCACTCCACGGCCCGGACCGCCGCGGACTCCCCGGCCCGGGCCCGCTCGAACACCTGCTTCGCCGTCAACTGCCGCGCCGCGGAATCCCCGTCCGACCCGAAGTGCCGGGCGGCACGCACCACGGCGTCCGCGGCGGCCTCCTGCTCGATGGTCGTGGCCGGCTCGCCGGCCCGCCCGGGCAGCGGGACCAGACCGATCTCGCCCAGCGCGCCGTGCGCACCGAGCAGCAGCTCGCCGTCCTTCACCACGCCCATGCCCAGCCCGGTGCCGACCAGCAGGTAGGCGAACATCCGCCTGCCCCGCCCCGCACCCAGGGTGTACTCGCCGAGCGCCGCCAGGTTGGCGTCGTTGGCCACCGAGACGGCCGTCCCCAGGCCCTCCCCAATCCGGTCGAACAGCCCTGGCCTGCCCCAGCCGGGCAGGCTGCTGGCGTAGCGCACCCCGCGCCGCTGTTCGTCCCACACCCCGGGGGTGCCGATCACCGCGTGCACGATGTCCCCGGCAGCCAGGCCCGCCTCGGCGGTCGCCTCGTGCGCGGCGGCGACCACGGCGTCCGCGACGGCGTTCGCCGAGCGGCCGCGGTTGGCCACGTCCCGGCGGGCGACCACCGTCCCGGCCAGGTCCGCCACCGCCACCCGCAGCCGGGCCCGGCCGATGTCCACGCCGAGCACGTGCCCGGCCGTCGGGTCGACCTCGTACAGCACGGCCGTGCGGCCGCGCTCGGGGGCCAGCCGCCCGGCCTCGCGGACCAGGCCGGCCCGCTCCAGCTCGGCCAGCGCGGCCGAGACGGTCGGCTTGGACAGACCGGTGTCCCTGGCCAGCTGAGCGCGCGAGGAGCCACCGCCGGTGCGCAGCAGCTCCAGCAGCAGCCACTCGTTGTTGCTGCGCAGCCGCTGCCGGTTCCACGGCACCCCGGGGGCCCCGGCCGCCGGGCGACTGGTCGGCTGGTGGGGGCTCATGGGGTTCCTCCGGTCTGGATCTTCGGGCGCGGGTCGGGGTCGGGTACGGCCGGTTGGGCCCGGCCCGCGGCGTCCGGGCCGGGCGCCGCCGCCCAAGTATGACCGGAGATCATCCGGCGTTCGCCTGCCGTATCCGTACGGCCCCACAGGCGACTCCCGTGGACGTCTCCGGGAGCGCCGCGCAGAGCCCGCCGCTCCTCCGTTACAACACTGTCTCCGGCCAGTCAACGTTTCACCCGCGTGTGGGCGTGCCGCGCCCGGGCGCGTGATCATGGGCGTATGCACTTCCGGTACGGCAACCGAGCGAAGGGCCCGCGGCCCGCGGCACCGGACTCCCGGTCCCTGGCGGCCACCGCGGCGGCCCTCGCCGCACGACTCGGCGCGATCACCGGCGGTGACGGCGACGACGACCCGGAGCGGCTCCGCGAGGTCCTCGCCGCCGCCCCGGTCGGCGTCGCGCTGCTCGACGAGCGGCTGCGCTGGCAGTACCTGAACGCGGCCTTCACCGCCGCCACCGGGCTGCGCCGCGCGGACCTGCTCGGCCGGGCCGCCGGGACCACCGCCTTCGCCGGGGCCGTCGGCATCCTGCGCCGGGTCCTCGTCGACGGGCTCGCCCGCGAACACGCCACCGGCGGCCCGGACGGCGCGGGCGCCCCCGTACCGCCCGGTCTGCGGGTGCGCTACCGGACACTGCGGCGCTCCGGGCGGACCGCCGGGGTGATCGTCGTCGTGCTGGACGACCCCGACCCGGCCCGCGAGCAGCTGCGCGAGCTGGAACAGGCCCGGGCCCGGCTCGCCCTGCTGGACGCCGCCGCCGAGCGGATCGGCACCACCCTCGACATCGGCACCACCGGCGCCGAACTCGCCGCCTTCGTCGTGCCCCGGCTCGCCGAGTTCGCCACCGTGGACGTGCTGCCGCCGCAGGCCGAACCCGCCCGGTCCGGCAACGGCGCGCCCCAGCGGCTGCACCGCGCCGGCGCCCGGTCCGTGCCCGCGCTGACCGCCGCCCTCGCCGCGCTGCCCCGGCCCGGCGAATCGATCCGCCACCGGGAGGGCTCGGCCGCCGCCCGCAGCCTGGCCGGCGGCATCGCCGTGCTCACCGAGCCCGGGCCCGAGGACGCCTGCCCCGCCGGGACGGCCTCGCTGCTGGTCCTGCCGCTGGCCGCCCGGGGCCGCCTGATCGGGCTGCTCACCCTCGGCCGCACCGCCGCCGGCCCGGCCTTCACCCCGGACGAGGCCGCCCTGCTCGGGGACCTCGCCGCCCGCGCTGCCACCGCCCTCGACAACGCCCGCCGCTTCGCCCGTTCCCAGGGCATCGCCCTGGAACTCCAACGGGCCCTGCTCAGCGAGCCCGGCAACCCGCACCAGAATCTCTCCCTCGCCTCCCGCTACCTGCCCTCCGGGAGCACCTCGGTGGTCGGCGGCGACTGGTTCGAGACCGTCCGGCTGCCGTTCGGGCGCACCCTGCTGGCGATGGGCGACGTCATGGGGCACGGGGTCGAGGCCGCCGTCGACATGAGCCACTACCGCTCCGCGCTGCGCGACCTCGCCGGGATGGACCTGCCCCCGCACCGGATCCTGCGTCAGCTCGACAGCATCATCTCGGCCGACGACTCCGCCCGCCCGGCGACCTGCCTGCTGGCCCTCGCCGACCCGGGCCGCGGCCGCTGGACCCTCTCCAGCGCGGGCCACCTGCCGCCCGCCCTGATCGCCTCCGGCCGCCCGACCGAGCTGCTGCGCGTCCCCACCGGCCCGCCGCTCGGCACCGGCCTCGGCGGCTACGAGCCGACCACCCACCCGCTCCTGTCGGACGAGACCCTGCTGCTCTACACCGACGGCCTGGTCGAACGCCGGGGCGAGGACATCGACGTCTCCCTGGAGCGGCTCGCGGCCCTGAGTCTGCCCGCCACCGGGGACCTCGACGACCTGCTCGACGCCGTCCTCCACTCCCTCGTGCCGCCCCCGGCCCCGGTCGCCGAGGACGACATCGCGCTCCTGGTCGCCCGGCCCCGGCAGCGCTGACGGGGGCCCGGCGCACCCGCGTGCGGCACGCTCCGGCACCGGGGGCGGCTGCCCAGGTCCGCGTGCCCGCCCTGCCGGGGCTCCCCCTGAACTCACACCTTGGGCTCACACCTCGGGCTCACACCTTCGCCAGCGCCCGCTGTACGTCCGCCCAGATGTCCTCCGGGTGCTCGATGCCCACCGACACCCGCACCGTTCCCGGGCCGATGCCCGCCGCCGTCAGCTCCTCGTCCGACAGCTGCCGGTGGGAGGTACTGGCCGGGTGCAGCACCAGGGTGTGCACGTCGCCCAGGGACGGGGCCAGCGAGGCGAGCCGGACGGACTCGGTGAACGTTCCGGCCGCCTCGCGGCCGCCGGCCAGGTCGAAGGCCAGGACGCCGCCGTGCCCGTCGGGGAGCAGGCGGCGGGCGAGGTCGTGGTCGGGGTGGGTGGGCAGGCCCGGGTAGTGGACGGCGGTGACCGCGGCGTGGGCGGCGAGCCGGCCGGCCAGGTCGAGCGCGGTGTCGCACTGGCGACGTACCCTCAGGGCGAGGGTCTGCATGCCGCGCAGGGTCAGCCAGGCGGCGAACGGGTCGGCGGAGGCGCCGAGTTCGAGCGAGCGCCGCCAGACGCGGTGGTGCAGCTCCGGGTCGGCGAAGACGGCGATCCCGCCGAGGACGTCCGAGTGGCCGCCGAGGTACTTGGTCACGGAGTGGACCACGATGTCCGCGCCGTGCTCGATCGGGCGACACAGCAGCGGGGTCGCGAAGGTGTTGTCCACCACGCTCACCACCCCGGCCCGCTTGGCGACGGCGATCAGCCCGGGCAGGTCGGTGACCCGGGTGGTGGGGTTGGAGACGGTCTCCAGGAGCAGCACCCGGGTGTCCGGCCGCAGCGCGGCCGCCACCCCGGCGGGGTCGTCGCCGCTCACGTAGGTGACCTCGACTCCCCAGCGCTCGGTGAGGTCGGTCAGCGCGCCGACGGTGCCGCCGTACAGGCTGCGCTGGGCGATCACGTGGTCGCCGGCGCGCAGCAGGGCGAGCAGCGCGGTGTTGATCGCGCCCATGCCGGAGGCGGTGGCGAGGGCGCCGGTGCCGCCCTCCAGTCCGGCGACGGCCTGCTCCAGCGAGCGGACGGTGGGGTTGCCGAAGCGGTTGTAGAAAAAGGCGCCGTACGGTCCGCCGTGTGCCTCGGCGAGGGCGTCGCCGGTGTCGAAGGCGAACAGGTGGCCCTGGTGCAGCGGCACGCCCAGCGGACGGCTGCCCGTGACCTCGGCGAGCGGAGGGTGGACGACCCGGCTCTCGGCGCGCAGCTCGTCGTTCTCACGGGGGGTCGTGTGCGGGGCCCCATCGGGGTGGAAGTCGTTCATGGCGCTCATCCTCGGGCGGCCCCGGCACCCCGGCCAGGGCCAATCACCGTCAAGTGGCCCGCCCCGGGCGGTCGTTCCGGCCCCACCGCCCGGAAGGCGGCGGCGAACGCCCGGGTCGCGGCCGTGCGCGGCCGGCCCCGGCGGCCTACGGCTGCGAACGGCTACTTGCGACGGCTGAAGATCCGCTTGGCGGCGTAGATGATCCCGACGATCAGCAGCACGAAGAACAGGATGATCAGGATGATCACGACCAGCAGGAACTTGCCCAGCTTGGCGAAGAAGCCCTTCTTCTTCTCGTCCTTGGCCGCGAGGTGTGCGGCGTCGGCGGCGGACGCGGCGCGCGCCTCGGTGCGGACCTCCCGGTCGGCGTCCGCGGCGGCCGGGCCCGCGGCCGCAACGCCCTCGCCCGGTGTGCCCGGGGCCGCGGCGGCGGCCGCGACGGTTCGGGGTGCGGCCACCGCCGCCGCCCCCGATGCCGCGGCGGTGAGGCCGACGGCGGCCAGCAGGGCCACCAGGGCGCCGGCTATCGAGCGTGCGATCCGATCAGTCATCGTGCTCCCTCTGCACTGGTGCGGAGCAACGCGGTCCAACCGATCTGACCAATTTCTCATGGTCTGACCAGCTGGTTTTCTCATTCGCGCCTAGTATGCTCCACTGAAGTTCTACAGCGGTGTAAAAGTTTAGCGCGGGCCCTGCCAGGATCGGCTCCGGCCCCGGGCCCCGCGAGCCCACCGCTTCGCCGGGGGCTCGCGTGGCAACTGTGGAGGATGACGACGTGTCTGGCCGCAAGGGTTCCCCCGAAGCCGAGAATTCGCCGCACCGGGCGGGAGGGCGCCGGGCCACCGACCGGAAGAGCAGCAGAAAACCGGACCCCGCGGACATGGCGGACGGCCGCGCGGCAGGCCGGGCCAGGAAGAAACCCAAGCGCAGCACCAAGGAGAAGGTGCTCTGGGCGACCGCCGGCTGCACCGCCCTCGCCCTCCTCGGCGGCGGCGCCCTCTACTACCGGCTGAACAGCAACATCAGCACCTTCGACGGCGACGCCCTCAGCAAGGACCGGCCGGAGGCCGCGGCCCCGGACGCCCAGGGCCGCACCCCGGTCAACGTGCTGCTGATCGGCTCGGACAGCCGCGGCAACGGCAACAGCGACCTGGGCGGCGGCGGGGACGGCGGCGCCCGCTCGGACACCGCGATCCTGCTGCACGTCTACGCCGACCACAAGCACGCCGTCGGCATATCCATCCCCCGCGACTCCCTGGTCACCATCCCGTCGTGCAAGCTCCCCAACGGCAAGTGGACCAAGGAGCAGACCAATGTGATGTTCAACAGCGCCTTCTCGGTCGGCGACAGCGACCAGGGCAACCCGGCCTGCACCCAGAACGCCGTCGAGAAGCTGACCAACCTGCGCGTCGACCACACCATAGTGGTGGACTTCAACGGCTTCGCCTCGATGACCACGGCGGCCGGCGGCGTCGAGGTCTGCCTGCCGACCGACATCCACGAGGGGGACCTCAACCCCAACCTCGGCCACAAGGGGAAGCTGCTCTTCGCCAAGGGCAAGCAGAAGGTCGAGGGCCAGTCCGCGCTGGACTACGTCCGGGTCCGGCACGGCATCGGCGACGGCTCCGACATCGGCCGCACCAAGCGCCAGCAGGCCTTCCTCTCCTCCCTCATCAAGGAGGTCAAGTCCCGCGGAATGGACCCGACCACGCTGCTGCCGCTCGCCGACGCGGCCACCCGGTCGCTGACCGTCGACCCCGGCCTCGGCTCGGCCGCCAAGCTGCTCTCCTTCGCCATGTCGCTCAAGGACGTGGACCTGCACGACATCAAGTTCCTGACCGTACCCTGGCGTTACGAGGGCCCGCGGGTCGCGCTGGTGCACCCCGACGTGGACCAGCTGTGGGCAGCGCTCAAGGCCGACCGCACCATCGACGGCCAGGACGCGAGCGCGCCGGCCGCCGCCGACCCGGCCGCCCCCACCGCCGCCCCCGCCGCCACTGCGCCCACCGCGGCCGCGCCCGACCCGATGCCCACCCCGATGCCCACCCCGATGCCCGCCCCGGCCGCCAAGGCCGCCGACGTGAAGGTCTCCGTGCTCAACAGTACCGGTGAGACCGGGCTCGGCGGCCGGGCCGCGGAGACCGTCAAGAGCGCCGGCTACACCGTCGCCGGCGTCGGCAACGCGGCCGGCAAGCCGCGCAGCACCACCGTCGTCGAGTACGGCACCGGCGAGCGCACCGCCGCCGAGGCGGTCGCCAAGCTCTTCCCCGGCGCGACCGTGCAGCCAGGCGGCCGGGGCGTCAGCGTCGTCCTCGGCCACGACTTCGCCGCCGCCAACCCGGCGGGCGCCACCGCGCCGGCGCCCGGCGGCGCCGCCACCGCCCCGGCCCCGCTGCCCACCAGCGTCAGCGGCACCGCCGGATCC
>NZ_JBHVFE010000107.1:0-22457 GCF_042801945.1 Kitasatospora sp. NPDC057542 | reverse complement strand
GCCCGGCTGCTGCTCCCGGTGGCGCTGATCGGCGGCCTGGTGCTGCTGGTCGGCGGTCCGGCGGCGCTGGCCCTCGGCGGCACGCCGGCCGGTGAGCGGGCGCTGAACGGGCTGCGCAAGGGCTGGTCGCGGGTGCGCCGCCGCCCGTGACGCGCACGCCGTCGTACGACCCGGCGGGGCCGCCGTTCCGGCCCCGCCGGGCCACCCTCAGGGCCTGGGCTCCGCCCGGGCCTCCGTACCCGAGCACGGAGATGCAGCCATGACAGCCGCCGCCGAGCCCGCGGCAACGCCCGCCGGGGCGTCGGGCCGACCCGACCGCGCGCCCGACACCGACGTCCCCCGCGTCATCACCGCCCCCGCCACCCCGGCCGACCGGGTGTTCCGCGGCGTGCTGCGGGTGGCCGGGCTCTCGGTGTTCGCGATCATGGGCCTGATCGCCTTCTTCCTGATCCTGCGCGGCACGGACGCCTTCCGGGCGGTCGGCTGGTCCTTCCTGACCGAGCAGAAGTGGCAGACCGCCGCACACAACTTCGGCATCGCCGCCGTCCTGCCCAACGGCCTGCTGATCGCCGTCATCGCGCTGGTCATCGCCGTCCCGGTGGCGCTGTCCACCGCGATCTTCATCTCCGAGTACGCGCCCCCGCGGCTGCGCGGCGCGCTGATCTCGCTGATCGACCTGATGGCGGCGATCCCCAGCATCGTCTACGGCCTGTGGGGCCTGTTCTTCCTCCAGCCGCGGATCGTCGGCTTCGTCCGCTGGCTGGCCAACCACCTGGGGGAGTACATCCCCTTCCTCAAGGTCCGCACCGGCGACATCGGGACCTCCTACACCTCCTCGACCTTCATCGCCGGCGTGGTGGTCTCCCTGATGATCATCCCGATCATCACCTCGCTCAGCCGGGAGGTCTTCTCCCAGGCCCCGCAGGGGGAGCGGGAGGGCGCGTACGCGCTGGGCTCGACCCGCTGGGGGATGGTGCGCACGGTCGTCCTGCCGTTCGGCAAGGGCGGCGTCATCGGCGCGGTGATGCTGGGCTTCGGCCGGGCGATGGGCGAGACCATCGCCGTGGCGCTGATCATCTCGCCGAGCTTCAAGACCATCACGCACGTCCTGGAGAACGGCGCCAACTCGATCTCGGCGCTGATCGCGCTGCGGTTCGGCGAGTCGGACAAGCTCTCGCTCTCCGCGCTGATGGCGGCCGGCCTGGTGCTGTTCGCGCTCACCCTGGTGGTCAACGTGGCGGCCGGCTTCGTGATCAACCGGTCCCGTTCCGGCGCCTCGACGGCGGACTGAGCATGACGGACCGTCCGACCGACCGCCGTCAGACCCACCGCCGTCCGAACCACCGTGAAGGGACCACCCGATGACCACGCTCGACCTGCCGCCGGTCGCGGCGTCCGGGCCCGCCGCCGGTCCGGAACCGGCCGCGACAGCCGAACTCCGCCCCGAGAAGAAGGTCCGACTCGGCGGCGTCACCTCCGAGGACGTCTTCACCGTGGCCGGCGCCCTGGCCGGCTCGCTCGGGCTGAACTGGCTGCTGTACGAGCGCGTGCTGCCGTTCAGCGGCGCGTCCGGCTTCCTGCTCTGCTGGTACGCGCTGTTCCTGGCGGGCTACTTCGCGCTGGGCCGGCTCCAGTGGGGCCCCCTGATGGTGCGCGAGCGCCTGGTGTCCGTGGTGGCGTGGAGCGCCGGCATCCTGGTCGTCGCGCTGATCGCCGACCAGATCGGCTTCGTGACGAGCAAGGGCATGGATGCCGCGCGTCATCTGAACTTCTTCACCGAGTCGATGGAGCGTACCGGCCCGCTCTCCCCGATCGACTCCGGCGGTGCGCTCGGCGCGATCGTCGGCTCGCTCGAACAGCTGGGCCTGGCAACGCTGTTCGCCGTCCCGCTGGGCATCGCCGCGGCGGTCTTCATGTCCGAGGTCGGCGGCCGGATGGCCCGGCCGGTGCGGACGCTGGTGGAGGCGATGACGGCGCTGCCGTCCATCGTGGCCGGGCTCTTCGTGTTCGGCATCGTGATCATCACCTTCGGCTTCGAGAAGAGCGGCTTCGCGGCCTCGCTCGCGCTCACCGTGATGATGATGCCGATCGTCACCCGGGCCGCCGAGGTGGTCATCCGGCTGGTGCCCGGCACCCTGCGCGAGGCCTCGTACGCACTCGGCGGCAGCCAGTGGCGCACGGTGTGGAACGTGGTGCTGCCCACCGCCCGGCCCGGCCTGATGACGGCCGTGGTGCTCGGCATGGCACGCGGCGTCGGCGAGACCTCGCCGGTGCTGCTCACCGCCGGCTTCACCTCGCAGTTCAACGGCAACCCGTTCGCCGAGCACCAGGTGTCACTGCCGCTGTACATCTGGAACTACGTCAAGCAGCCCTACGACGGAATGATCGCGCGCGGCTTCGCCGCCGGCCTGACGCTGATGGTCGTGGTGCTGATCCTCTTCGTCACCGCCCGCGTGCTCGGCGGCCGGCAGCCCGGCCGGCTGACGCGGGCCCAGAAGCGCCGCCTCGACCGCGACGCCCGCCGTCCTGAGACCGCCGCGGCGGCCGCCTCCCGTCCGTCCGCCATCCAGCCGAAGAAGCAGTGATGTTCCGTACAACCACCCTCGGAACCAGAGGAGTTCACATGTCCCGGGAGGCCGCAAGGCGCTCCGTGGCCCGACTGGCGGCAGGGCTGCTGTCCCTGCTGCTCGCCGCGGCCTCCCTGCTGCTGGGGCAGACCGTCCCGGCGTACGCGGCCTCGGTCGCGCTGAACGCGGACGGCTCCAGCTGGGCCGGTCCGGCCATCGACCAGTGGCGCCAGGACGTCGGCCCGCAGGGCATCCAGATCAACTTCAACCCGATCGGCTCGGCGGCCGGCCGCAACGCCTGGAGCCTCGGGCAGGACGACTTCACCGCCTCGGACGTGCCGTTCCGCACGCAGGACGACACCGGCCTCAGCGGCGAGCGCCGCAGCGGCGGTCAGGGCACCCGGGAGAACCCGGTCTACGGCTTCTCGTACGTGCCGATCACGGCCGGCGGGACGACCTTCATGTACAACCTGGTGATCGGCGGCAAGCAGGTCCGGGACCTGCGGCTCGCCCCGCAGACGATCGTGGACATCTTCACCGGCAAGATCACCAACTGGAACGACCCGAAGATCGCCGCCGACTACGGCAAGGCCCTGCCGAACCTGCCGATCACCCCGGTGGTCCGCTCGGACGGCTCCGGTGCCACCGCGCAGTTCACCCGGTGGATGCAGCACACCCACCAGGGCCAGTGGGAGGCCTACTGCAAGGGGGTCAACGGCACCACCTGCGGCGACTACACCGAGTTCTTCCCGGCCTCCGGCCGGATGACCGCGCAGAGCAGCTCCGACACCGTCGCCGGCTACATCAAGGACCCGAACAACCAGGGCACCATCGGCTACGACGAGTACGCCTTCGCCAAGCGCAGCAACTGGCCGGTCGTGAAGGTGCTCAACTCGGCGGGCTACTACTCCCTGCCGACCGCCTCGAACGTCGCGGTGGCGCTCACCGCGGCGAAGATCCGCGGCGTCGACGACAACACCCCGGCGACCGACCCGAACTACCTCCAGCAGAACCTCGACGGCGTCTACACCATGGACGACCCGCGCTCCTACCCGATCTCCAGCTACAGCTACGTGATCGTGCCGCGGGCCGGGGCCGCCCAGCCGGTGCCGCCGCGGTTCAACAACGACAAGGGTTCCGCGCTCAGCCGCTTCCTGTCCTACGTGCTCTGCGAGGGCCAGGGCGAGGCGGACGGCCTCGGCTACTCGCCGATCCCGCGCGGCCTGGTCAAGGGCGGTCTGCTCCAGACCAAGAGCATCCCGGGCAACGCCAGCCCGGTGAACCCGGACACCCTCTCCAACTGCGCCAACCCGACCTTCAACTCGGCCGGTGAGCTCACCGTCCTCAAGAACGCGCCGATGCCGAGCCCGTGCGACAAGAAGGACGCGCCGGTGCCCTGCACCGTGCAGGGCGGCCAGGCGGTGAAGAGCGGTGCGGGCGGCGACGGCGGCTCCGGCGGTTCCGGTGGCGCCGGGGGCAACGGCGGAGGCAAGGCCGGCAACGGGGCGGGGGCGGGCGGTGCGGGCGGTGCCGGTGCGGCCGCCGGTGACCCGAACGCGCCCGGTGCCGGCGACCCGAACGCCGCCGGCGGTGCGGCCGGCGGTGACCCGAACGCGCCCGGTGCCGGCGACGGCACCGGGGACGTGATCGACCCGCAGACCGGCCAGGTGGTCGCCCGCGGCCGCGGCGGCGCCACCGAGGTGGCGGCCAACGTGGTCGAGGTCAGCGGCAAGCCCGAGGACTGGATGCTGTCCTCCCTCACCGCGCTGGAACTGCTCGCCGTGGTGCTCGTCCCGCCGCTGCTCGGCCGCCGTCTGCTGCGCCGCCGCAACCGCCCGGGCGGCACCTCGTGACCGCCCCGGTGCTGGAGAAGCCGGTCGCGCGGAGCGCGCCGGCGCAGCCGGCCGCCCCCGCCGCGCCCACCGCCCCGGCCCGGCCCGCGGTCTCCCCCGGGCGGCGGCGGTTCCTCCAGGGCGCCTGGGCGGTCAGCCTGGCGGCCGCGCTGGTGCTCGGCTTCGTCGGGTACCTGTTCACGCTCTCGCACGTCCAGCAGAAGCACTACCAGTCCACCGCGTACAAGACCTTCCGCGACCAGCTGGCCCGGGCGGTCGCCCCGACCGGCGCGGCCGCCGACGGCGACCCGGTGGCGCTGCTGGACATCCCGGCGATCGGCCTGCACCAGGCCGTGGTGGTCGAGGGCACCACCGGCCGGGACCTGATGCGCGGCCCCGGCCACCGCCGGGACACCGCGCTGCCCGGCCAGCGCGGGGTCGCCGTGGTCTTCGGCCGCGGCGCCACCTTCGGCGCGCCGTTCGCCGAGCTGTCCAAGCTGCGGGTCGGCGACAAGATCGAAGCCACCACCGGCCAGGGCAGGTTCACCTACACCGTCAACGTGTACGGAGACGGCGACCACCCGATCGCCGACCCGGCCCGCAACCGGCTGGTGCTGGTCACCGGCGACTCCGACTGGATCCCCGGCTCCACCGTGCTGATCGGCGCCCGGCTGGAGGGCGACCCGGAGCAGAACCCCGGCGGCCGGCCCGCGACCGTCCGGTACGACAAGGCGCTGGCCGCGGACAAGGGCGCGCTGGCCACGCTCCAGCTGTGGTCGCTCGGCCTGCTCGGGGCGGTGGCCGGCGCCCTGGTGCTGGCCCGGTACTGGCGGCGCTCGGCCGCGTACCTGAGCCTCGCGCCGGTCGTCGGCGCGCTGCTCTGGGCGGTCTACGAGAATGCCGCCGCCCTGCTGCCCAACCTCTACTGACGCGCGCCCGGAGGACCGTTCCGATGACCGACGCACCACTGACCGACACCCCACTGGTCGACCCCTCGCCGGCCGACCCGGTCGCCGACACCATCACCCTGCCCCCGGTCGCCCCCGCCCCGTACACCGACCAGCAGTACCCGGAGGGCCGGCCCGGCGGCGAGCCGCTCGCCGGGCTGGAGACCCGGGAGGTCTCCGCCTGGTTCGGCAGCCGCAAGGTGCTGGAACGGGTCTCGCTGGCGATGCCGGCCGGCGAGGTCACCGCGCTGATCGGCCCGTCCGGCTGCGGCAAGTCCACCTACCTGCGCATCCTCAACCGGATGCACGAGATGGTGCGCGGCGCCGCCCTCTCCGGCGAGGTGCTGCTGGAGGGGGACGACGTCTACCGGCCCGGCCGCCGGCCCGCCGAGGTGCGGCGCCGGATCGGCATGGTGTTCCAGCGGCCCAACCCGTTCCCGGCGATGTCCATCCAGGACAACGTCTCCAGCGGGCTCAAGCTGGCCGGGATCAAGGCGTCCAAGGAGGAGCGCCGGCACCTGGTGGAGACCAGCCTGCGCCGGGCCGGGCTCTGGGACGAGGTGTCCACCCGGCTGCACACCCCGGGCGGGGCGCTCTCCGGCGGACAGCAGCAACGCCTGTGCATCGCACGGTCGTTGGCCGTCTCGCCGGACATCCTGCTGATGGACGAGCCGTGTTCCGCGCTCGACCCGACCTCCACCCGGCGGGTCGAGGAGACCATCGCCGAGCTGCGCGGGCGGCTCACCATCGTGATCGTCACCCACAACATGCAGCAGGCCCAACGCGTCTCGCAGACCTGCGCGTTCTTCCTGGCCACCCACGACACCCCGGGGCGGATCGTCGAGGCCGGGCCGACCGAGCAGGTCTTCGGCAGCCCGCGCGACCAGCGGACCTCGGACTACGTCAACGGCCGCTTCGGCTAGGCCGGTCCGGCGGGCCGGCCCGCTACAGGCCGAGGAGCCGCTCCAGCACCGCCGCGACGCCGTCCTGCTCGTTGCTCACGGTGTGCAGCGGCACCGCCGCCAGCACCTGCGGGTGCGCGTTGGCGACGGCGTACGCGGTGCCGGCCCAGGCCAGCATCTCCAGGTCGTTCGGCATGTCGCCGAAGGCCACCACCTCGCTCCGGTCGATCCCGCGCCCGGCGCACCAGCGGGCCAGCGTGCTGGCCTTGGTGACGCCGGGCGCGCTGATCTCCAGCAGCGGGATCGACGCGGAGCGGGTGATCTCGGCCAGGTGCCCGGCCGCCTCCCGGGCCTCGGCGAGGAACTTGTCCGGGTCGAGGTCCGGGTGCTTGGCCAGCAGCTTGAACAGGCCCCGGACCGGCCCGCCGGCCCCCAGCAGCTCCTCCGCCGGGCCGACCTCGTGCTCGATCTCGTCGCCCCACATCGGCACCGCGTACCCGGCCTCGCGGGCCCAGCCGCCCGGGTGCTCGAAGGCGAACGCGGTGCCGGGCAGCTTGGCCCGCAGCGCGTCCACCACCGCCAGGGTGGTCTCCACCGGCAGCGGGAAGGTCTCCAGCAGCTCGCCGCGCCGCACGTCCACCACCGCGCCGCCGTTGGAACAGATCGCCACCCCGTGACCGCCGATGTGCGGGCTCACCTGCTGCATCCAGCGCGGCGGGCGCCCGGTCACGAACACCACCTGCACCCCGGCCGCCTCGGCCGCCGCCAGGGCGGCGGCGGTGCGGTCGGTGACGGTGCCGCCTGAGCAGAGCAGGGTGCCGTCCAGGTCGGTGGCGATGAGGCGGGGCGCGGTACGGGGTTCGGTCACCGGACCATCTTCGCCCATCGGCGCGGCCGGGGCACCGCCGCGGGGACGTGGCCACGGGCCGTCCGTGCCGTGATCAAGCCCTTCATGCGCCGTTTCCGGCCGATCCCCCCGCACCCGGGGTGTCCGGTCGGCTACGGCGGGCATGACTGCCCACGGCAACCCCGTCGGCAGGAAGAGCCATGCCCACACGCCAGCTCCGCGACCAGCCGCCCCCGACCGCCCGCCCCGACACCCGTGACCCGCAGGCGCCCGACGCCTCGCGCGACCCGGTCCTGCTCGGCGACGTCCTCTTCCACACCCTCGCCGAGCTCGCCCGCCGCACCTCCGCCCCGTCCCTCCCCGCCCAACGCACCCGCCCGCACCCCTAGCCCCGCCTGCACCGCGGCCGGGCCGGCTCGCTCCGGTTCCTTGCGCGCCGGCTACGGGTGACCGGGCCTGCGAGGCACGCGCCGCGCCCTGGTGAACTTCTGCCGTCGGCTGCCGGCGGCGACGAGTTCGCTGAGGCGCTCGCCGATCACGGAGAAGCCAGGGCGGGGCTCGTTCTCGTAGTACCAGGGCTTGCGTCGGCGCAGCAGGGCATCTCCGTGCTCGCTCCAGGTGAAGTCGGGCTTGCGCAGCAGCTTCCGGAACACCGCGTCGACCGTCTCCGGGTGGGCGGCGGCCAGGAGGCGGATCGGCAGCGGCGCGATCGACTCCTCGCGCAGGTACACGCGCAGCAGGTCCTGGTGCCGCCTGCGGCCCGCGAGGGCCGGGTCGGTGAAGAGGTCCCGCAGCATCCCGTAGTCCGCGTAGAAGTTGAGCCCGTCGACTTCGTCGTAGATGACGCCGATGGTGTCCGAGTCCGCGAGGGCTTGCGGCAGTTCGAAGGCCGGCAGATCGATTCCCGGCAGCCGCCCGCCCCGGGCCCGGTCGGGCCGCTCGGCGACTGCGGCCTCCTGCCGGTGCCGGTAGTAGGAGTTGAGCCTCTCCTCGACCTCGGCAGGGGGAAGGACCAGTTCGTCGCTGCCGCAGAACCGGATGAACGCGGCCCGGTCCGCCCGCATCGACTCCCATCCCTGCTCGATCTTCTCCGGGTTGCGGAAGACCAGTTCGGGGTGATTGGTGGCCAGGTGGAGCGCGGCCCGGGCGATCTCGGTGGCGTTGGACTTCGGGTAGTGCGACATCATTCCGGAGATCAGCCACGCCCCGTCGGCCGAGTGGACGGGCACCAGGCAGGTGTGCAGGAATCCCCCCTTGGACACTCCGCGGAAGGCCGCCCGCCCGACGTTCGAGTACGTGCGGTACTCCAGGTCGTCGATCAGGTTCAGCAGGACGACGGCGTCCCCGTCCTTGCGCCGGACCTCGAAGATGCCCTCGACCGGGTCACGCCAGCCGAGCAGCATCGCCCGGTCGGCCTCGGTCAGGTCCCGCCGCCCTGCGACGAACCGGTCCACCACGGTCGAACCGTCCGGCAGAGGGAACCGCAGGATGAAGTGATCGATGATCCGGATCGCCTCATCCTCATCCAGCCGTCGCTCGGGGCCGGCTGCCTCCAGCAGGAGTGGGGTCAGCCACCGGTCGAAGCGCGCGCTCTGGGCGAACTCGACCAGTTCGCCTTTCAGTTCGGCGCAGCGCTCGATCAGGCCTCGCAATGACGCCTCCTCCTCGCTCGGCACCACGACAGTCATGCGAGCCCTCCCGTTCTCGAAGGTTCCGACGCTCACTGCGCCCAGTAGTGGCGATATGCCTCGACCCACTGCGCTCCGTCCGGAGCCGGTTCCGGCAGGGGAAGGTCCAGCAGCCCGATCGTCTGTCGGAACTTGCCGCGGGTGCACAGGGCGACGATCCTTCCGTCCCGTGAGAGGTCGACGCCGCGCACGGTCACCTCGACGCCCAGCACCGAGGTGCTGAACGGCACCGCCAGGTTCTCCTCGACGGCGGTGAACAGAGCCGACACCTCCTCGTGCTCGTCGTAGGTGTCGACCGTCGCCTCCTCGACCAGCGCGGTCAGTTCTCGCCTGCTCAGTGTGCCCATGGCGCCACGCTAGCCGACCTCCCCTTCACCGTTGCGCGAGCGGTCCGAAGGTGCGCCGAGATGCGCGCGTATCGTCGTTGCACGCGCTTGAGTGCCGTTATCCTCCCCATCCACCGGTGGAGCGGGGGACAGAAGATCTGGCGGCGGGCCGAGGAGCTCGGGTTCCACGCCGCGTACACCTATGACCACCTGAGCCGGCGGTCGTTCCAGGACGAGCCGTGGTTCGGCTCGCTTCCGACGCTGACGGCCGCCGCCACCGCCACCGAGCGGCTGCGGCTGGGCACGCTGGTGTCCTCGGTCAAGCCTCGTTCACCCGTCACGGTCTGACCTGCGAGAACACACTGCGGACGGTCCCTGGCGGCCCACTCGGGAAGAGCCCCCGGCAGGCTGGCGGCGTCGCGTCCGCGCTCCGCGCAGGCGGCGGCCGGCTTCTCCAGCTGCCCCGCGACCACGGCCGGGGCCTGCTCGACCGGCACGTCCGCCGGGCCGCGCGGGTCGCCGTAGGTGACCCAGCCCTGCCCGTACCCGGCCGCCGGCTTCAGCCCGTGCGGGCCGGTGGCGGCGACGTAGGAGGAGACCCGCGGGGCCTGCACGCAGCCGGGGATGTTCCTGGCCTCGACCGCGCCGTCGTACGTGCCGTGCCGGGTGGTTCGGGGTCGGCTCCGCCCGGCGGCGCGGGCGGAGCGGGGCCGCCGTTCAGGAGGAGAGGCGCTTCAGTGCTGCGGTGGCGATGCCTTCGACGTAGGTCGGGGCGTCGGTGGGCCGGCCGGTGAGCTCGACGATGGCGACCCTGGTGCCGCTGCGCAGGACCGCGCCCCCGCCGCTGACGGTGCCGTCGCCGTTGTAGGCCGGGTACCAGTGGGCGGTGCCGCCGTTGACGGTCAGGGTGTGGGCCGCGCCGTAGTACCAGTGTCCGGCGGGCTCGTCCTGGCAGTCCTGAACGAGCGCGACGAGCTGCTGCTCCCAGGCGGCGGCCTCGGTCCCGGTGGGGGCGCTCGCGGCCGACTCGATCAGCAGGCCGTCGGTGTCGAAGGTCCAGGTCACGGACGCGTACGCGGTGGCCTTGTCCTTGGTCAGGTCGCGCATCGTCTCCTCGCCGGAGCACGCGGACAGCCCCTGGCGTCCGGTCAGCGCAACGGTCGCGCCGACCGGGTTCAGGCCCTGCTGGAAGTCCTCGCTCTGGACGAGCTTGGCGGAGCCGAGTCCGGGCGCGGCGGCCGCGACCGCAGCCGGGCGGGCAGCGTTCTGCGCGGCCCCTTCGGCGGTGGCCGACTGGGTGCCGACGACGCTGGCCGTGATCAGTGCGGCGGCGAAGCAGGCCGCGGCGGCGATCCGGTTGCGGCGAACGGACTTCTGCTGGACGGTCTGGTTCTCGGTCATCTGGTCCCCCTGCTGGTCGGGACGCCTGCTGCGTCCTCGTACAACCGGGGAGATGCCGCCGGGGGAGGGAAAGTCGGAGCCCTGACCGGCTGTTTCACAGCTGTGACAGAGCGGTCCTGACGACGCGGTCCATCGCGGCCGTGCCCAGGCAGGCGTGGACCTCCAGCACTCCGTAGTGGTTGCCGCTGCGCAGCACGGCGATGCCGCCGCAGGGCTCCTTGCCCTCGGGCGCACTGCCGATGGTGTTGAGCGATCCCTGGTAGGTGCCCATCCAGCGCGCGGTGACGTCCGGGGCGAGCTGCAGCGTCGTGGTCCTTCCGTAGACCCAGTGCCCTGGCGCTTGCTCCTGGCAGGGCACCTCCTCCAGCAGCAGGCGTTCGCTGTAGTTCTCCGCCAGGGAAGGGCTCCGGGCGTCGGCGGCGACCTCGCGGGCGACCTGGCCGCCGCTGTCGCCGGCCACTGTGGGGTCGTCCGGGCTGGTGCGGGGGCTGGTCATCAGCCCGCGGAAGTGGGCACCGCGCCCGCCCAGGGTCTGGGTGAGGGTCTTCTCGCCGGTGCAGGCCGCGTTGGCGTAAGCCCCGTCGCCGTACCGGTCGGTGACGTGGATCTGCCCGATGCCGAACTCCGGGCTGAACGCCGCGGGTTCCAGGAGGTTCGCGGTCGTCACCGGTCCGGTCGCACCGGTCGGCGCGCCGGAGCCGGAGGGCGCGGGCGTCAGGACGGACCCGCCGGGCGTCGCGGGAGCGGACGCGCCCGGGGACGCCCCGCCGACCGCGGCACCCGACCCCGCTGCCGCGTGCGCGGTGGTGCCGGGGGGCGGTGGCAGGACGAACCGGCCGGTCGCCAGCCCGAGCGCGGCGGCGGCCACCAGGGCGGCGACGGCGGACCGGCGCCGGACGACGGCGTGGCCGCCTTTCACAGACCGGTGACCAGACGCTCGCGCATGAAGCGACGGGCCCGGTCGATACGGTCCTTGACCGTGCTCAACGGGGCGTCCAGCTCCTCGGCCACCTGGACGTAGGTCAGGTCGCCCAGGTCGCGCAGCACGAAGGCCTCCACCAGGGTGGGGTGCTGCTGCTCCAGCGCGGCCAGCGCCTCCATCACGTCGAGCCGGGTCCCGGCGATGACGCTGGTGGTGCGCGGGTCGACGGGCTCGGGGAGGTCGGCGTGGCTGTCCTCGGCGCGCCGGCGCATCGAGCGGTAGGTGGAGCGGGCGGCGTTCGAGGCGATCACCGTCACCCAGCCCTGGAAGGAGCCGTGGCCGCCGTACGTGCCCAGGTGCGTGCTGATGGACAGGAGCGCGTCCTGCGCTGCCTCCTCCGCGTCGGCGTGGTGGGGCAGGAAGCGCGAGCAGCGGCGCAGCACCACCGGCCGCAGCTTGGCCAGCAGGTACTCCATCGACCCCGGGTCCCCTGCCTGAGCAGCCGTCACGAGCCGTTCCAGCTCGCCGTCCTCGAACACCCGGATCCCCCCGTTTCGTCCCGCCTGGCCTGCCACCCGTCGAACGGGAGTTCCGCACTCCCCACGACTCCGGCAGAATGCTGCCACATGCGCAAGCTCGGCCGTTATCTCCTCACGGAGCGGCTCGGCGCCGGCTCCTTCGCGACGGTCTGGAAGGCCTACGATCCGGAGCTCGACACCGAGGTCGCGGTGAAGGTGCTGGCCGAGAACTGGGCCGCCAACGCCGATGTGCGCGAGCGGTTCCTGGCGGAGGCGAGGCTGCTGCGCCGGATCGCCAGCCCGCGGGTGGTCCGGGTGCACGACGTCGGGGTGCAGGAGGACCGGCCCTACTTCGTCATGGACTACGTACGCGGCGGCACCCTGGCGGACCGGGTCGGGCAGTGCGACCCGCAGGAGGCACTGCGGCTGGCCGCGGAGGCGGGCTACGCGGTCCAGGTCCTGCACGAGGAGGGCGTGGTGCACCGCGACGTCAAGCCGTCCAACCTGCTGCTCGCCACCGGCCCTGAGCCCGCCGCGGTGCTGGTGGCGGATCTGGGCAGCGCGAAGCAACTGGCCGACGCATCCGGGCTGACGGTGACCACGGGCACGCCCGCGTACATGGCACCGGAACAGGCCTTCCAGACCGGCGGGTTCGACGGGAGGGCCGACGTGTACGCGCTGGCCGTCGTGGCCTACGAGCTGCTGACCGGGCAGAAGCCGTTCGGCCCGGGCGGACGCGCCACAGCCCTGATGACCGACCAGCCGGCCGCCTCGACGCTGCCGGCGCTCCCAGCCGGAACGGAACTCCCACCGAACGTCGTCCTGCTGCTACGGGCCGCGATGTCCGTCGAGCCGGCGGACCGACCGCCGACCGCCCAGGCCTTCGCGGACGCGCTGCTGGCTCCGGTCCCGCAGTCCCAGCCCCCGGAAGGCCCGGGGTGGCTGACAACGCGCGCGGTCTGTCTGGCGTCGGGCACGGTGTTCACGGCGACGACCCTGCTGAGCTGGCTGCAGCGTTGAATCCGACAGGGGGCCGGTCCGCACCGGCGGTCGTGTCCTGGAGAGGAATCCGGCTGCGAACGCGTGAAGGAGCCGGTCGTTAAGTCAGAGGGCGCCTGGCCGCTGACGGCTCCCGTAGGGTCGGGGGCATGCGTCTGAGCACCGTGATCCTCCCCATCCACCGGTGGAGCGAGGGACAGAAGATCTGGCGGCGGGCCGAGGAGCTCGGGTTCCACGCCGCGTACACCTATGACCACCTGAGCTGGCGGTCGTTCCAGGACGAGCCGTGGTTCGGCTCGCTTCCGACGCTGACGGCCGCCGCCACCGCCACCGAGCGGCTGCGGCTGGGCACGCTGGTGTCCTCGCCGAACTTCCGGCACCCGGTGACGCTGGCGAAGGAGCTGATCACGCTGGACGACGTGTCCGGCGGGCGGTTCACGCTGGGGATCGGGGCCGGTGGGACGGGGTTCGACGCGACGGCGCTGGGGCAGGAGGCGTGGTCGCCGAGGGCGCGGGCGGACCGGTTCGGGGAGTTCGTGCCGCTGCTGGACGAGCTGCTGCGCAACGACGCCACGACCCGCGAGGGAACGTACTACTCGGCGGTCCAGGCGCGGAACATCCCCGGCTGCGTGCAGAACCCGCGGGTGCCGTTCTACGTGGCGGCGGCCGGCCCGCGCGGGCTGAAGCTGGCCGCCGAGTACGGACAGGGCTGGGTGACGTACGGCGACCCGAAGGGCCCGGCGGACGTGCCGCCGGCGGAGGCGCCCGGCGTGATCGCACGGCAGATCGAGAAGCTGACGGCGGCCTGCGAGGCCGTCGGGCGGGACGCCGCGACGCTGGAGAAGGTGCTGCTCCAGGGCTCGACCGCGGAGAAGCCGCTGCAGTCGGTGGACGCCTTCGTCGACTGGGCGGGCACCTACCGGGAGCTGGGCGTCACCGAGCTGGTGATCCACTGGCCCGTCCCGGACTCGGTCTTCGAGAACGACCTCGCGGTCTTCGAGAGGATCGCCACCGAGGGCCTCGCCCAGCTGGGCTGAGCCCCGCCGTCGGCGAGGGTGTCGGGCCGGGGCGCTAGTCTGTCCGCCGCACCACGAAACTGATCATGCGTCACCACGGGGGTTCCTTCGTCATGCCTTCTTCCAGTTCCAGGAGACTGCTCGCCACCGCCCTGGTCGCCGCCGCGGCGTTCGGCCTGGCCGCCTGCGGCCCGGACAACTCCTCGGACCAGGGCGCGGGAAACGCGCCGACCGGCGCGGCCTCCGCCGCGCCCACCGGCGCCCCGGCGGGCACCGGGAGCCCGGCGCCGAGCGGCAAGCCCGCGGGGACCGGCAAGCCCGCCGCGACGGGCAAGCCGTCCGCGGCCGGCGAGCCGGAGGGCTTCTGCACCCACGAGCCGCTGCCCGCCGGGCAGAAGTGGGTGTACCCGGCGAAGGGCACCAGTGCGACGACCCTGGTCTACAAGGAGACCAAGGACGCCTGCGGCGTGAACGACGTCGTCTTCGAGCCGGTCGGCGCGGACAAGAGCGCCCCGTTCGCGCCCACCGCCAAGGGCCACCTGAGCTCGGTGCTGGCCCCGCCGAAGGACGTCAACCTGGCCGACCTGGTGAAGCACGTCAACGAGTGCCTCGCCACGCCGCTCAGCGACAAGGGCTCGTACCCCTGCTCGGCCGGCGACTACAAGGTGGCGATCGACGCCTCCGGCAAGGTCACCGAGCTGTGGGAGCGCGCCCACAGCTGATCCCGCGCCGCTCCCGGCGCCGGTCGGCTCACATCGCTTCGAGCTGCTCGGCGCCGCCCGCGCAGCCGAGCTGCTGCTCGGCGGCCCGCTTGGCGAAGCCGCTCGCCAGCTCGCCCATCCGCTCCCGGCCGGGTCCGTCGGGGAAGGGTTTTCTGCCCTTCGCGGTGATCCGGAGGACCGCCCGGTAGACCTCGGTCCGGCCGTTCACCGAGCAACCGAAGGCGGCTGCTCCGAGGCTGTCGCCGCCGGACCTCACATCTCCGAACTCCGCGTCGGCGGCCAGGGACCGTCCGTCCTCTCCAGAGATCCGGCAGTGCAGGGAAGGCTTGGCCTCGGCCGTCGCCGGCACGTACTCCGTGGTCGCGAAGACCCGGGGGGCGCGGCCCAACAGCTCGGCGATCCCCGGGTCGTCGAGCAGGCCCCGGCACTCTCCGTGTGACAGGGCCACGGCCGGCGGCCGGTACTCGGTGTGGTCGAGGTACAGGTGCCAGCCGAGCAGGCCGCCGCCGAGCAGCAGCGCCGTTCCGCCGGCCAGCAGTGCCTGGGATCGCTTCATGAGCACAGGTCCTTCCTCGCCTCCACCAGTGCGGCCCGGGTGAGCTGTTCGAGTTCGGCCCGGACGCCGTCGCCGGAGTCGTCGGGGGTGCGGGCGGCCTCTCCGGTGGCGACCTCCAACTGGATGTAGTCGTTCGAGCGGTACCTCCCGCCCAGACAGCTCGCGGCCACGGCAGTGCCGCCCGGCCACGACGAGCCGAGGCCGGCGATGTCGAAGCTGCGCGCGTCCGGGCGCTTGGCGGCCTCGGAGGTCAGGGCGAGCTCACCCTTGTGCCCGACGGACGTGAAGGTGATCGCGGTGCGCCCGTCGACCCGGATGACGCAGGTCTGCGGGTCGCGGCCGATGTAGGACTTCGTCTGCTCCTCCACGTCCTGCTCGCCGTTGGGCAGCAGCCGCCCGAGCGGGGTGTCGGGGCCGGTGGGCATCCTGCAGAGGTGGGCGGCGCGGCCGGGCGGGTCGGTGGGACGGTGTCCCTGCCAGTCCCGGTAGCCGACGAACCCGGCGGCCGCCACCGCCAGGACCAGCAAGCGGGGAAGCCACCAGCGGCTGTCGAGGCGCCACGCCCACCGGTTCGCCAGGAAGCGGATCCACCGAGCCGCGAGATCCTTCACGCGCTGCCCTTCGCGTTGGCGGAGTGGTTGTTCGTGACGCCGCCGTTGTAGCCGTCCATCACGCTCTTCCCGGCGCTCTCGGCGAGGCGCTCGATGTCCTCAAGGCTCATCCCGGAGCCGCTGCCGGCGTCCTTGACGGCCTGCTTGACGCCTCCCACCGCCTGGTTCTGGGCATCGGCATCGTCGTTGCGTGCGGTCTGCTGGCCGGCTGCCGTGGTGTCCTGCTTGTTGGCCTCGATCACGCTCTCGGCGATCGAGTCGACGATCTTCCCCGCGATCTCGCCGCCGACCGGTACCTTCTCGGTCACCGTGCCGATGACGCTGTTGAAGGCGTCCTTGGCGTAGCCGACGTTCTTCTCCAGCGCCTCGTTGAACTCCTTGTCGGACTTGGCGTGCTGGTAGTGCACCTCGTCGACCCGAGCCTCGTTGAGGATGCCGCTGGCGATCCCGCCGGCGTGGGCGATGTTGTCGATGTCGACGTTGAGCCGGGCGAAGTCGGTCTGCCCGCCGTCCATGTGGCCGCGGATGAGGGCGGTGGTGTACGCCTGGTTGGCGTTGACCACGGCGCCGTAGGACTCCGGATCCCGTCCGAGCGCGTCCAGCAGGCCGGCCACGCTGGACTTGCCGAGATTGGCCGGGGAGCCGTTGACGGGCAGCGCATGGGTATGGGAGAGGGCGTTCTGGATGTCCCCGATGTACTCGGCGCTCATGTGCCCGAGGCTGCCCCGCATGGCGGCGAGCTTGCCGTCGCCCTTGATGTCGTCCAGCCCCCCGTCGTCGCCGTGCCGGCCGAAGGTGTCCACGACCCGCTTCATCAGGTCGGCCTGCTCGGTGGTGTGCCTGTCCGGCGGAACGGGGCCCGGCTCGTCGTACGGGTGGCCGGTGGTGGCCGCCTCCAGGGCGCGGCCGAAGGCGGCCGGTCCGGCCTGCTTGCTCGCGTCCCACACCTTGGAGTCCCGCGAGGTGGTGTCCGGGATCCAGTCCTTGTCGTGGGCGTAGTAGTCGAAGTAGTCCGAGGGCTTGGGCTTGCCGCCCTTGTTGACCGTGCCGTCCTCGTTGTACGCGGTCGGCTGTTCGGTGAAGAACTTGTTGGCCGCCTCCGGGCTGTGCGCGAGCGCCTCCAGGACGGCGGTGGTGGGGCGGAAGCCGGAGCCCGCCTCGTCGCCCCCGGTCAGGTTGAAACCGTGGATCTTGGAGCCGGGCGGCGGGGCCGGCCAGTACCTGTCCTGGGTGTCGAGCTGGGTGACGTGCTCGGCGATCGGGTTGATGAAGTGGGCGTCGTAGTTCCCGTTCATCAGGATGCCGGAGAGCACCTGGTAGCCGTACGGCACGTAGTCCAGGCCGGAGGCCCGGTAGGGCTTGTCCCAGACCGGCTGGGAGCCGGCCTTGCGCAGCGCTGCGGCCCACTCGTCCGACAGGTGCGGCTCGGTGGTGGTGCGGGTGGCGGTGGCCAGGCTGAGCCCGAGGTTCTTCTGGAGTTCCTCGTAGGCCTTCCAGCGCGGGGACTTGTCGTCGCGGGGGTGCGCCGGGTCGCCGACCATGCTGTTCCAGGACTTGATCAGGCCGTCCGGGCCGAGGTCCTGGTAGAACTTGGTGGAGAACTTCGGGTCGTTGCCGTGCGCGGCCAACAGTGAGTTCAGCTCGGTGAGTTCGGGATCGGATATGTCACCGCCCCTGGCCGCGAGCTGGGCGGCGCGCTTGCCGTCCGCCTCCGGGCCGCCGCCGATGGCCTTGCCGTTGAAGGACTTCTGCCCGTCGGTCATGCTGTCGGAGCGCAGCGCCCAGGCGATCCGCTCGTCGGCGGCGGTGGCCTCCGCGACCGCCGCGTCGATCGCCTTGCGGGCGGCCCCCGCCTTGTCGCCCCACTCCTTCTGGTAATCCCGGTAGGCCTCGTAGTCGTGCCGGGTCTCGTTGTCGGCCGGGGGCCAGCTCACGGTGCCGTTGTCGGTGACGGTCAGTCCGGCCGTCCGGGCGTCCGCGACCGCCTTGTCGAGCTTGGTCTTCGCCGCCTTGAACTCGGTCGACGCCTCCGTGAAGGTCGAGGCGAAGGCGTTGGCCTCGGTGACGGCGGCGGTCAGCTGCTCGTTGGTGCGCTGGAGGCCGGGGCGGGCCTGGTCGGCCGAAGGGCCGGTCCAGCAGGCGGAGTTGACCTTGGCTATGACCGTGGTGTCCCAGTCGCCGTCCATCGCCTGGAGCTTCTGGGCGACGGTGGTCCAGGCGGTGGCGGCGGTGTCCAGGACGCCGAAGTCGGCGGTGCTGAGTTCGTGGAAGTCGACCATTGCAGCTGTCCTCTCAGGCGCCGAGGTCGTGCTGGACGGCCGACTCGTTCTGGCGGTAGTTGGTGGCGGTGGCGCGCAGCGCCTGGGTGGTCTGCCCGATGGTGGCGCCGAGGGCGGCGACGCACTGGTCCCAGGTGCCGACGGCGCCCGCCGCGGCCTTGCCGGTGCTCCAGTTGGCGAGCGAGGTGGAGACCTTGGTGGTGGCCTCGTCGGCGCCCCGGCCGTCGGTGTTGAGGCGCGCGTGGATCTGGTCGGAGCTGTTCCCCGCGGTGGTGAGCGCGTTGGGGTCGGCGCTGAAGCCGCCCCCGCCCCCGCCGCCTCCGCCGCCCGACGCCGAGGCCGAGTTGATCTGTGTGCGGGCCGCCTCCTGGGCGCGGGCCTGAGCGGTCAGGTTCCCGTCCGCGTCGTAGGCCCAAGGGTTCATCATGCGGTCGAACGCGGTCGCCCGATCAGACATGTCGATCGATCCCCTCCCGTGCCGGCACGCTGTTCCGGCACCCCCGTCGGCAAAGAATTCGGCAAGTACGCAAAGAGTTCGACAAAGGGTACAGGCGGGTTCCGCTTTTGCCGAACCCCTAGGGGGGAGGGGGCCCGGCGTCATACCGCAGCAGCAGACGGGCTCGTCATTCGAGCCCATGGCCCTTGCCGCACAAGACCGTTACGTTGGTGCCGTGTCCACAGCTGTCATCAAGACGGACGGCCTCACCAAGAGGTTTCCCCGCGTCACCGCCCTCGACCAGCTCACCGTCGAGGTGCGGCCGGGTGTGGTCGGTCTGGTCGGGGCCAACGGCGCGGGCAAGTCCACCCTGATCAAGATCCTGCTCGGGCTCGCCCCGGCGACCTCCGGCCGGGGCGAGGTCCTCGGCCTGGACGTCGCCACCCGGGGCTCCGAGATCCGCGCGCAGGTCGGCTACATGCCCGAGCACGACTGCCTGCCACCGGACGTCTCCGCGACCGAGTTCGTGGTGCACATGGCCCGGATGGCGGGCCTGCCCGCCACCGCCGCCCGTGAGCGCACCGCGGACACCCTGCGGCACGTCGGCCTCTACGAGGAGCGGTACCGCCCGATGGGCGGCTACTCGACCGGCATGAAGCAGCGGGTCAAGCTCGCCCAGGCACTGGTGCACGACCCGAAGCTGGTGCTGCTGGACGAGCCGACCAACGGCCTCGACCCGGCCGGCCGGGACGAGATGCTGGGCCTGATCCGCCGGGTGCACACCGACTTCGGCATCTCGGTGCTGGTCACCACCCACCTGCTCGGCGAGCTGGAGCGGACCTGCGACCACCTGGTCGTGATCGACGGCGGCAAGCTGCTGCGCTCCTCCTCCACCGCCTCCTTCACCGAGGCGACGGCCGTCCTCGCGGTCGAGGTCAGCGACCACCCGGAGGACCACGGCCTGGAGCCGGGCCCGGCGGTCCGCGAGCGGCTCGCCGCGGCCGGCCTGTCCGTCCAGCCGGAGGGCTCGCACCAGCTGCTGGTCCGGCTGGCCGACGACTCGACGTACGACACCATCCGCGACGCCGTCGCCGAACTCGGTCTCGGCCTGGTCCGGTTGGAGCAGCGCCGCCACCGGGTCGCCGAGCTCTTCACCGACGCCCACGAGCGGGACGCCCAGGCCCCGCAGGACAGCAGGGGAGGGACGAACGATGTCGCTGCCTCCTGAGACCAGGTCCGCCGACACCGGCGTCATCCACGACATCGGCTACCGCGGCTACACCGGTCCCCGGCTCGGCCGTTCCTACGCCACCCGCGCGCTCTTCACCCAGAGCCTGCGCGCCGCGTACGGCCTCGGGCGCTCCGGCAAGTCCAAGGTGCTGCCGATGCTGGTGCTGGGCGTGATCACCGTGCCGGCGCTGATCATGGTGGCGCTCTCGGTCGTGATGAAGCGCGACGAGCTGCCGGTCGAGTACGCGGGCTACCTCTCCATGCTCAGCCTGGTGGTCTCGGTCTTCCTCGCCTCCCAGGCGCCGGTGCTGCTCTCCCGGGACCTGCGCTACCAGACCGTCCCGCTCTACTTCTCCCGCCCGATCACCCGCACCGACTACGTCAGGGCCAAGTTCGGCGCCATGGTCTGCGCCCAACTGCTGCTGATGGTGGCCCCGTTGCTGGTGCTGTACGTCGGCGCGCTGCTCGGCGGGATGGACTTCGCGCACAACACCGGGCACTTCCTGTACGGCCTGGTCGCGGCCGTGCTGTACGCCCTGGTGCCGACCTCGGTGGCCGTGGTGATCGCGGCCGCCACCCCGCGCCGGGGCTTCGGGGTGGCCGCCATCATGGGCTACCTGGCGGTCAGCGCCGCGCTGGGAGCGGCCGCGGTCGGGATCAGCAACCCCAGCACGACCGGCTCCGACGCCGCGCAGTGGATGTCGCTGATCTCGCCCACCGACCTGGTGGAGTCCCTGGTCAACGAGGTGTTCGGCCTCGGCGGGGGGCTCGACCGCCGGCACGCGCCGGGCGGCCTCGGAACGGCGGTGTTCGCGCTCGTCGCGGTGACCATGGTGGCCGGCTCGTACCGGCTGCTGCTGCGCCGCTATCGGAACGTGTGAGAGGGCGACATGGCCACCATCAGCATCGACAAGGTCTCCCGCTGGTTCGGGAACGTGGTCGCGGTCAACGACATCACCATGGCCATCGGCCCGGGCATCACCGGCCTGCTCGGTCCCAACGGGGCGGGCAAGTCCACCCTCATCCACATGATGAGCGGCTTCCTGGCCCCTTCCAGCGGCTCCGTCACCCTGGACGGCGCGCCGATCTGGCGCAACCAGCAGGTGTACAAGCAGATCGGCCTGGTGCCCGAGCGGGAGTCGATGTACGACTACCTGACCGGCTGGGAGTTCGTCCTCGCCAACGCCGAACTGCACGGCCTGCCCCAGCCGGGCGCCGCCGCCCGCCGCGCGCTGGACCTGGTGGAGATGGCCTACGCCAAGGACCGCCGCACCGGCACCTACTCCAAGGGCATGAAGCAGCGGGTCAAGATGGCCTCCGCGCTGGTCCACGACCCGTCCGTGCTGCTGCTCGACGAGCCCTTCAACGGCATGGACCCGCGCCAGCGGCTCCAGCTGATGGACCTGCTGCGCCGCTTCGGCGAGGACGGCCGGACCGTGCTGTTCTCCTCCCACATCCTGGAGGAGGTCGAGCAGCTGGCCCGGCACATCGAGGTGGTGGTCGCCGGACGGCACGCCGCCTCGGGCGACTTCCGCAAGATCCGCCGGCTGATGACCGACCGCCCGCACCGCTACCTGGTCCGTTCCAGCGACGACCGCCGGCTCGCCGCCGCGCTGATCGCCGACGGCTCCACCACCGGCATCGAGGTGGACGACCGGGAACGGGCGCTGCGGATCGAAGCGGTGAACTTCCAGGGCTTCACCACCCTGCTGCCCAGGGTCGCCCGGGAGGCCGGCATCCGGCTGTACACCGTCTCCCCGGCGGACGAATCGCTGGAGAGTGTCTTCTCGTACCTGGTCTCCGCGTGAGTACCGCCGCCAGGACCGTTGTTGCCCAGGCCGTTGTTGCCCAGGAAGGGGCCGACCGACCATGAACCCCACCGTCGCCAGGCTGACCCTGCGCGGGCTGCTGGGCCGCCGCCGCGGCCTGCTGCTGCTGGTGGTCCCCGCCCTGCTGCTGGTCATCTCGGCCATCGCGAGCGTGTCCAGCGCCGACCGGCACGACATGGCCGGCAACATCCTCGGCGCCCTCGGCCTCGGCACCCTGATCCCGATCCTCGGGCTGGTGGTCGGCACCGGGGTGATCGCCAACGAGATCGACGACGGCTCGATCGTCTACCTGCTCGCCAAGCCGCTGCCCCGGTGGCGGATCATCACCACCAAGCTGGCCGTCGCGATCGGCGTCACCTGGCTGTTCTCGGTCGTCCCGACGCTGCTGGCCGGGCTGCTGCTGGTCGGCACCCAGGACGGCGTGGCGCTCGGCTACACCGTGGCGGTGCTGGTCGCCGGGGCCGCGTACAGCGCGCTGTTCCTGTTGCTCGGCGTGGTCACCCGGCACGCGGTGGTCGCCGGGCTGGCGTACGCCCTGATCTGGGAGTCGACGGTCGGCAACTTCGTCGAGGGCGCCCGGACGCTGAGTGTCCAGCAGTGGGGCCGCTCGGTGGCCGAGGCGGTCGCCGGACAGAACGCGATCAGCTCGGACGTCTCGCTCGGGGCCGCCGTGCCGCTGCTGCTGGTGGTCACGGTCGCGGCGACGGTGTTCGCCTCGGTGAAGCTGGCCGGGATGACCCTCGCCGGCGAGGAGTGAGCCCGGTACGGCACGGAGCCCCGTAGGGCACCGGACCCGGTGCGGCAGCGAGCCCCGGACGCCCGTGAAGCA
>NZ_JBHVFE010000106.1:0-22607 GCF_042801945.1 Kitasatospora sp. NPDC057542 | reverse complement strand
ACCGGGGGCCGGCCGTGACGGCCCCCGGTCGTGCAGGCCTCGCCCGCCCGGTTCGTGCCCGGCAGCACGGCGGTGCGCCGCGATGTCCACGCGGGTCGGGTCTGGACCGCGATGCCGCAGCGGGTCATCGACGACACCGGCGACACCCTCCAGCTCGCCTACTGGCCCGGCATCACCTCGCTCGCCCCGACCACCTGGATCGACTCCCTGCGTACCGGCGACACCGCGCTGCGCGAGAGCGGTCTGCAGGACCTGGCCGCCGGCACCTGGACCGTCGTCCCCATACCGCTGGACCGGCACCGCGTTGCGCAGCACCTTCCTGGCCGGGGAGTACTTCTCGGTGCACCGGTTCCAGGACGCCGACACGGGGGAGCCACTGTGCTGGTACGTGAATTTCGAGCTGCCCCACACTCGTCGACCGGCCGGGATCGACACCCTCGACCTGTTCGTCGACCTGGTGGTGGAGCCCGATCTTTCGGACTGGTCGTGGAAGGACGAGGACGAGTACGCGCAAGGCCGGCGCCTGGGCCTGGTCGGCGACGACCTCCACACCTCGGTCGAGCAGGCCCGCCAGCGCGCGCTCGGCCTCCTCCAGGAACGGGTCGGCCCGTTCGCCGACCCGTGGACCGCCTGGTCACCCGATCCGGCCTGGCCACTGCCGGTCCTGCCCGACGGTGCGGACGGCACGGCGCCGCACTGACCGTCCGCCGGCCACCTCGAACGGTCCCTCGGGGCTGCTGTGTGGGTGGTTGTGTGTGGTGTCAGCGTGTGAACTTCTCGATGGCGGCCGGGGTGACGGGGGTGAAGAAGTTGACGAGGTTGCCGTCGGGGTCGCGGAGCAGCAGGGAGCGGTTGCCCCAGGGCATGGTGGTGGGCTCGGTGACGAAGTCGGTGACGAAGCCGGTCAGGTTGCGGTGGAGGCGGTCGACGTCGTCGACGAGGAATTCGGTGATCACGGTGTGGTTGTCCGCAGGGCGGGCGGAGCCCGGGGCGAACAGTGGGACGGTGCGGGTGCCGGCGATTGCGAGGGTGGCGTGCGCGGTCTTGAGTTCGGCGAAGTCCTCGGTGGCCCATGTCGCCTGCACTCCTGTGGCGCGCTGGTAGAAGTCGACGAGGCGTGCGACGTCGCTGGTGATGATGCGGATCGAGACGAAGTCCATGGGGGTCTCCTTGGCTGTACCGGGGGTGTGCACGTCGAAGAGTAGGAGAAATAGTGGACAGGATCGGTCCACTATTCGCGTTAGGTTGTGCCCATGTCTCGACCCACTGGCCGCGTGCTGAAACTCCTGGAGCTGCTGCAATCGGGCGGCACCCGGACTGTGGCCGAGCTCGCCGACCGGCTCGGCGTCGAAGGACGCACCGTGCGGCGGTATGTGGACCAGCTGATCGACCTGGACGTGCCCGTGGAGTCGGTGCGCGGCCGCTACGGCGGGTACCGGCTCGCCTCCGGGTACCGCCTGCCTCCGCTCATGCTCAGCGACGAGGAGGCGCTGGTCGTGCTGCTCGGCCTGCTCGCCGGCCGCCGGGCAGGGCTGACCACGACGGAGCACACGGCAAACGAGACGGCATCGGCGAAGATCCGCCGGGTGCTGCCCCAGCACATCGCCCGCCGGCTCGACACACTCCTGGAGGCGCTCGCCTTCACCGATCAGCCCGGCGGGTTCGAGCCCCCGGACACCGGGGTCCTGCTCACCGTCGCCGATGCGGTGCAACACCGTCGGCCGGTCTCCATCAGATACACCGACCGCAGCGGACGGCGTAGCGAACGCACGCTGCACGCGTACGGGATCGTCACCCATGCGGGCCGGTGGTACGTCACGGGCAAGGACGCCGGGATCGGCGAGGACCGCACCTTCCGGCTCGACCGCATCGCAGACGCGAGGACCCTGTCCGGCTCTTTCGAAGCGCCCACGGGTCCCGGCCCGGCACAGCGCGTGCTGTCAGGGTTCGCCACGGCCGAGTACCGGCATGAGGTGAGTTTGCGGATCCACGGGACAGTCGAACAGATCCGCGCCCACCTTCCCGCCAGCGTCGCGGCTCTGGAGGAGCATGAGCCCGCGGCAGGCGAGGACCGGACGGCCGAGCGCTGGCTGCGCGTCGGGCTACGGGTGGAGCGGCTCGACTGGTTGCCTCCGGTGCTCGCCTCACTCGACCGGCCGTTCGTCATCGAGCGCCCCGATGAACTGCGCGACCTCGTCGCCGCGCTCGCCGATCGCCTCGCGTCCTGCGCCCGCCGAACCTGATGTCACTTCTCGACGCACAACGTCACTGCAGCAAGGATTTCGGGAACTGACGATGGGTCAGCGCTATTCCTGTCGCTCGCAGCCGATGCGGCGGAAGCGGAGCGGGCAGGCGTGGCCGCCTGCGCAGACGTTGGAGGGTTCCTGGCAGACGCCGTAGGTGGTGGCGATCTCGCCGATCGCGCGGCGGACGTGCTCGGACTCCAGCAGGCCCTGGTCCTTGCGCCGGACGCGGTTGCCGTGCCGGTCGAACTGCACGGCGGTGACCCGGTTCACGGCCTCGCGCTTGCGCTTCTGACCGACTCATGGCGACGTCGGGTATCGGAACTGTCCGAATGCCCGGGTGGCAGCGGAAACTGGAGTGCGTTGAGGTGGCGATCCCGGCAGGATGCGAGCATGGTTACCCCCTTGGACGTCCCGTGCTTGGCTGCCGGCGACAGCTTTGTGCTCCGCGCCTGGGAGCTTGGAGATCTGCCTCTCGTCCGGGAAGCGACCGGCGACGACTACATCCCGTTGATCACGACCGTTCCCTCGACGTACTCGCAGGCGGCGGGTGAAGCCTTCATCCGGCGGCAGTGGGAGCGGGCATCGACTGGTAGCGGGTATCCGTTCGTCATCGTCCGGATCGAGGACGGGCGTGCGCTGGGGATGGTTGGTCTCTGGCTGAGGGACCGGGGTGAGGGACGAGCGTCACTGGGCTATTGGCTTGCCGGGTCGGCCCGTGGCCAGGGGATCGCGGCCGAAGCTCTCCGGGCGGTTGTCCGCTGGGCCTTCGGTGACCTGCAGATTCCCCGTCTTCAGTTGTATGTCGAGCCGTGGAACGCCGCGTCACAGCGGACGGCTGAGCGTGTCGGCTTTCAGCGCGAGGGCCTGCTCCGCAGCTGGCAGCAGGTGGGCGGGGAGCGTCGGGACATGATCATGTATTCGATGCTGGGTGCTGATCTGTCCTCGCCGGCCGCAGGCTGACTTCGGCGGCGTAGGTGGACCAGTCGCCCACGCAGAGACGTTGCCAGGCGACGGCGACGTCGGTGTGGATGCCCAGGGTGCGGGAGAGGACCGCGGCGGGGATCTCGGTGGAGAGTTGGAAGAGCGCGGTGCTCCGCGCCTGACGCGGGCGACCATCGGCCGGGCGTTCAGCGGGGCGGTGATGAGGGCGACCGGTTCCAGCAGCATGAGCAGGACGACGCCGAGCAGCATCCTGCAGACCGCCCGGGGAACCCGGCCGGCCCGGACGGGGCGTCAGGTCCCGCACGCCGGCCTCCAGGGCTTCCTCCTGGTGCCCGTGCAGCGAGATGGGGAGGCGATGGCCCCGGCCACGACGCCGCGGTCGTCGTCGTCACCGGGGGGGACGAAACTCCGGTTCGCCGGGAACGGCGGCCGGATGTGCTGCCCGGGCGAGGCTACCTCGCCACGCCGAACTCCCGGGCTGCGGCCCGCAGTACGGCGATCAGCGCCAGCAGCATCAGCGTCCCGTGGGCGGGCATCGACAGGTACGGCGCCACCCCGGGCGCGATGAACTTGAGGTAGCTGCCGAGGGACGAGAGCTGGACCAGCACCGGCAGGTACCAGAGCCGCCGGGGCCGCCGGAAGGCCACGAGCACGCTGAGGACGTCAGCGACGTAGAAGTAGCGCTCGTGCATGGACGGCAGCAGGAACGGCACCGCGATCGCGAAGAGGGCGGCCAGCAGCAGGATCCCGGTTCCGGAGAGCCCCGGCCGCCCGTCGCCCGCCGCCGGGCTCCCCGGCTCTGCCCCGCGCCACGGCGCCTGCGCCCCGCCGGTGCGCCGGACCGCCCGGACCACCAGCCCGACCAGCGTCAGCACCAGCACGCCCGCGACCAGGACGCCCGTCCGGCGCACCGGGTCGCTCTCCCCGTACGGCACCGAGACGAACTGGTAGACCGACGGCGAGTTGAGCGTGAGGTCCTGGTACGTGCCGGTCTGCCGGGCGTAGACCGTCAGCAGCTGCCAGGGGTCGGCGCCGAGCAGCAGGGCGGGGACGTCGAGCACCAGGTAGGCCGCCGGGACGGCGAGCAGGCACCGCCACGGCATCCGCCGGGTCAGGACGGCGACGAGCAGCAGCGGGAACAGGAAGACCGCCTGGAGCTTGAAGGCCAGGGCGATCCCGAACAACGCGCAGGCCCACCAGGGGCGGCCGCGCAGGAGGTGGAGGACGCTGCCGACCAGGAAGGCGGTGAAGATCGCGTCCGCCTGGGCCCACCAGCCGCTGTTGATCACGACCGTGGGCAGGAACAGCACGACCACCGCCGCGGCGAGCGCCCGCCGGGGCCGGTGCGGCGCCCCGAGCGAGACGATGCGGTACGCGCAGGCCGCCAGCGCCAGGTCGAAGAGGATCGAGAGGCACTTGACGCCCGCCAGGGCCGGCACCGGCAGGTAGGTCAGGGCGGCCATCAGGTACAGGTAGGGGACGTTGTAGTCCGAGAAGCGGGCGTTGCCGAGGGCCCGGAACCCGCCCTGCTCCGTGATGTACCGGTACCAGGGGCCGAGGAAGTAGAACCAGTCCGAGGACACGCGGTCCAGCAGCAGGAACCGGACCAGCAGCGCGGACGCCACCGCCGCCACCGCGGTCAGGGCCAGGGCCGTCCGGTCGGCCGCGACTGCGGGCGGGGCGCCCCGGTCCGGCCCGGTGCCCCGGTGGTCGTCGCGGACGTCGTGCCGTGGTGCGGCTGGTTGGCGGTTCATAACCCCAGGACGTCCCACCCGCCGGAAACGGATGACAACGGCCCGGCGCCGCTTCCGCGGACCGCCGGAGCCCCGGGTCGGCCCCCTGCCGCCCCGGCCGGCGCCTCAGCCGGTGGCGACGGCGGTGAACTCGGCGGTGCGGACCAGGTCGCCGTGCTTGAAGTCGAGGCAGAGCCGGTACGGGCCGGAGATCGGGGCGACGGCGTGGAAGGTGATGTCCGGGCCGGGCACGCTGCTGCCGTTGCCGGGCTCGCCGTCGGGGTGGACGTGCAGGTCGGCTCGGGTGAGGTCGCTGTCGGCGGGCAGGGACCGGTGGGCGTGCATGTCGGTGCGCAGGATGTTCGCGAGCGCGAGGGCGTCGCCGGGGTCGGACTTCTTGCCGGAGACGGCGTGCCGGTCGCGGTACCGGGCGGCGGCCATCGGGTTGATCGCGAACACATGGTGTTTGCCGGTCCGAGGAGGCCGACCGGTCGCGGGCAGCAGGTCGACTGCACGGCGGGTCTCGATATCGACGAGGACGGTGGCATGGAGGTGGCCCTTGCGAAGGGCGAACTCGTCGATGCCCAGCACGCGCGGTACCGCGGGCGCCGGATCGGGCAGGCGAGTATCAGCCGCAGGAGCGTGGATCGGCTCACCGGGACCGCGAAGGTCTCGGCCAGGCGGGAGCCGGCCCGGCCTGCCAGAGCCAGAGCGAGCCGCTGCAGTGTGGTCGCCTGCTGGTCGCACTCGGCCAGGGCGGAGCGCATCCTCACGTACCGGCCTTCGGGCCCCGGGGGTTGGCTGTCGAAGAGCTGGGCGAGGTCGTGGAGGGTGTACCGGTCGAACAGACTGCTCGCTTCCCCGGATGCCGGGCACCAGGCCGGCCAACCTGGCATGGAGTCCGTTACAACGCGGTGGGTTCGTGATCACGGACTGGTATGCCGAAGCGCCGTCCGGTCCGTGCCGCCAGGCCGCAAGCCCCGGTCCGTACCGCTGTCGCGACGGGGGTCGTCTGCCTGCTCGGCGTGCTCAATGCGGTGCCTCCTGCCGGTGGTTGACATCGTGTGGTCGGCTCAGTGTGTGATGGCGGCGTCGCTACTGCCACACCCCGAGCCGAAGCAGCCCGGGCGTCGATGTGCCCGGGGCGCCGGTCGGAGAGTGTCGATCCCGACACCGCGGGGAGCGCTGCCGGTTGCCGTGGTGCAGCCGGCACCCGAGACGCAGGGAGGGAGGGGAGGGACGCCGGCAATCCGGGCGCCGAGCTCGTCCCTTTCCAGCAGTCCGTCAACTTTCGCCCTGGCAGGCCTCGGCAGCAGGGGCCCTTCGGATGGGCAGTCCGTGCCCCGTCCGGCGTGTCGCCAGGGCGATGGCAGTGGCGGTGGAAGCGGCCGGGAAATCCGATGGGTGCTCGTTCGGCCGGGACCTATCCTCACACCCATGACGACTCATCACGAGATACTCGACGCCGCGCTCGCCCGGATCACCGCCGGTTACGTGTTCCCCGAACGGACGGCTGCCATCGAGGCGGCGATCCGGTGCCGGCTGGCAGAAGGCGCGTACCAGGGCCTGGAAGAACGGGAGTTGTGCGAGCAGGTCACGCTGGACCTCCAGCAGGTCTGCCCCGACAAGCATCTGCGGCTGCTGTGGAGCGAGGAGGCGCAGCCGATGGACGAGGAGCCGCAGGAGGTCGCCCGCGCCCGTTTCGCGCAGTACGCCCGGGAGAGCAACTACGGCGTGCGGCGGGTGGAACAGCTCGACGGCAACATCGGCTACCTCGATCTGCGCATGATCGCCCCGGCCGGGCCTGGGGGTCCCGCGATTGCCGCGGCGATGCAACTGCTCGCTCCCACCGAGGCGTTGGTCATTGACCTGCGGCAGTGCCGGGGCGGTTCACCGGAGGGTGTGCAGCTGTGGTGCAGCTACTTCTTCCCGGACGCGGAGGTGCACCTGAACGACATCTATCAGCGGGCCACCGACTCCATCCGCCAGTACTGGACCCTGGGGGACCTCGCCGCCCCCCGTTACCTGGACCGTCCGGTCGCGGTGCTGACCAGCGACTTCACCTTCTCCGGGGGAGAGGAGCTGACGTACAACCTGAAGGTGCTGGGGCGTGCCACCGTGGTGGGCCAAACCACGCGGGGCGGTGCCCACCCCACGGATCGTATTCCGGTCGCCCCGCACGTCGCCGTGACCGTCCCCGCCGCCCGCTCGATCAACCCGGTCACCGGCACCAACTGGGAGGGCGTCGGCGTCGAGCCCGACCTGCCCGTCGCGGCCGAGGACGCGCTGGAGGCGGCACTGGGACACCTGCGCACTCGGCTCGGCTGAGCGCACCCAGGAGAGAGCCGGCCGGTCAGGCGGGGTTCGGCGGGCGATGAGGGAGCCGTCGCCCGCCACCTCGCCGGGCGGCAGGGCAGGCGGCGGTTCACCGCAGCGGCGCGCGTGGAGGCGTCCGTTCTCCCGGCTGTCACCGGGGCGCGGCTGCGGTCCACGGCGTGCGACGCGCACCACCTGCCGGCCGGGCCTCGGTCCGGTCCTCGACGGGACCGGTTCCGCAGCCATTGCCGGCACCGGGGGAGGCCGGTACGGCGGCAGCGCGGTGTGGGGCCGGGTCGTCGGGCCGATGCAGTTCATCCCCTCGGCCTGGGCCGCCTGGCGCGTGGACGGCACGGGTGACGGCCGGGCGGACCCCGGCAACATCTGGGACACGACGCCGGCCGCCGGCTGCTGCCTCCGCGCGGGCGGCCGGAACCTGGCCGTCCTGGAGCACTTCGACCGCGCCGTCCTCGGCCCCGACGTCCGGGCCATGGACGCCGCGGCCCCGAGTTGTAGGCGGGCGCACATCGGGAAGGGGTCGGCCTTCGGCATCACCGCCTCCGAGCAGTCGGTGCAACGGCCACTTGCACAAGAGGGCTTATGCGTCCGCGAGAGGCTCACAGATTGAGTAACGATCCTGAGTGATCTTATGGTGCATGTGTGGAACTTCTCCGGCTGTCAAAAGCCGCCGAGCGCCTGGGTGTTCACCCGGTGACGCTTCGTCTGTTGGCGAATTCGGGGAATATCCCGGTGACTTGGGTTGGTCGTGAGCGCCGGTTCTCCTCTGTTGATGTGGAGGCGATGAAGGTCTCCGCGGGTGGCGGTGGCCGGATCCGCCTTGAGGGCCTGTACGTTCGCGTGTCTGGCTCGACCGGTCAGGAGTCCTCTCTGGAGGCGCAGGAGGCCGAACTGCGCGCCACCGCCACCGGCGAGGTCGTGAAGGTGTTCCGGGACCGGGCTTCCGGTCTGCGTGAGGACCGGCCCGGCCTGAACAAGCTCCTCGCTGCGGTTGCCAATGAGGCGGTGACGGTGGTTCGGGTGACACATGAAGATCGGCTGGCCCGGTTCGGTGTCGGCTGGCTCAAGCGGCTGTTCGCCGTCTACGGGGCGACATTGGAAATACTGCACCCCAAGCAGACCGGCGGTCGGCAGGAACTGCTGGAGGACTTCATTTCCCTGGTGACAACGTTCGCGGGTCGGCTGTACGGGATGCGGTCGGCGGATGCTCGGCGCAAGTTGCTGGCAGAGTCCGGGCAGTGCCCGCAGCAGGATGCGGCGTGAGCCGGAAGCTGCCCCTCGCCGACGACGAGACCGCCCGTACCGCGTGCGCCCGCACTCTGATCCGTGCGGGCGTGGAGGAGGAGACCGGCGAGATCATCCCGGCCCCGGCGCTGGCGATCCGGATCGGCTGGTGCCTCGATCTGGTCTCACGGATGGCCGCCCAGCTCACCGTCGAGCACTGGAACGCCCCGGACGTGCGAACCTTGGCGTCCGGTGAAGACAGGGGAGGCCGCAAACTCCCCGCGAACGCCTGGATGGCCCTGCGCCGCCTCGGCTGGACCGCCACGCCCACCGCGAAGGTCAACGACCGGATCGTTCGCATGGCCCAGGAACAGGCCGGACGCACTCTGCGCTCGGCCCAGTGGCGGGCCGAGTTGACGGCTGGAATCCTCGCGACCTGGCCCGTTGATCCGGCCAAGCGCACTCCCCAGGAGTGGGACGCGGTCCGTGCCGCTGTGCCGGGCGGAGAATACCTGCCGTCCAATGTGATCACCGGCCGCACCCGGCAGATCGCCCGCTTCCACGCCGCACAGGGGCGCCTGCCGCTGGACGTGTTCGAGCTGGAGCCCGCGCCCCGCCTCGCCAGGATGCTGCTGCTGGCGGCCTGCGATCGACAGCAAGCCACCATCGAACGGTCGGAAGAAGACCCGGCGAAGGTTCTGCTCAGGTTGCAGCTACCCACCAGGCCCGACCCACAGAAGTATGCGGATTGGACATGGGTCGCCTGCCCTGTCACCCTGCCGCCGACCGTTCCGGCGAGCGCGGCGCTGCACCTGCCCACCCTGTGCCTCAACGGCGGGAAGGCGCGGGCCGACCTTGCCTACACCCACCCCGTGCCCAAGACCCAGCGCACCGGTCACACCGTGGCGCTGGGTTTGGACTGGGGCCTGAACACCCTTCTTTCTGCCGGGGCTGCCCAGCTCCACCCCGGCGGGAAGATCACCGCGCCCGGATCGGGCGCGCAGTACCGTGCTGCCGGAGTCATGGCCAAACAGCACCGGCTCCGCCGCCATGGCGAGAAGCTGCACGCCAAGAACGCCCACTACACCCGGCTCATGACAGGCCAGGACACCCACCCCCTCGCCCCCAAGAGCGCCATCCTGGCGCAGGAGATCCAGCGGGTCGCCGACCGCCGCTCAAACCTCAACGCTGCCCTCGCCCGGTCCGCCGCCCGCTGGGCCGTGGACCAGGCGATCGCCGCCGGGGCCACGGTCATATATCTGGAAGACCTGCGGTCGATGGAAGCCAAGGGTATGGGCCGCACTCACAACACCCGCATATCCTCCACCGTGCGCGGGCAGATCGCCGACCGCATGCGGCACCTCGCCGCCGAGGTCGGCATCGCGGTGGTGACCGTGCCGCCTCGCAACACTTCCAAGCACTGTCCGCACTGTCTCACCGCGCTGCGACACCGCAAAGCCCCCGACCGGCCCACTGTCGCAGGCTGGAAGTGGGCGATCTGCCCCAACCCACAGTGTGGCTGGCAGGGCGACCGAGACCAGGGCGCATGGCGGCGCATCGCCGCACGCGGCCTCACCCACCAGACCAAGACCATCACGGACCGGGCCACCGGCACCACGGCCAGCCGCGCCATCGTGGACACCCTCGAAACCAAGGCGGTCATCACCGCCGAACCGACCAGCCGGGCCGATCGGTCCAAGACCGGCCCCACTCGGCACCGCACAGCACGCCCCGCGCCCAGGCGACGCAGGGCACCCTCCCCCACCGGGCCTCACGGCCCGGCGGGCAAGCGTCCGGAGGGACACGCCACAACGAGCCGGACATGGCTGCCCCGCGCATCCCGCCGACACCAGGGCGCGACCACGATCAGCACACCCCCCATCCGGCACAAGCCACGAGGTGCAGCACGGGGCGCAGGCTTCCATCTGCACGTCCACGCCACCCCACCACGATGGGAAACGATCCAACCGATCCCGCAACCGCAGGATCACACAGGATCACTGAGCTGATCAGAGACGCTGAAGGGTCTTCATCTGTGGTCGTGTAGGAAGGCGGGGATCTCGTCGCGGGTCGGGGAGTTCGGCAGGGGCGCCGGCTTGTCCTGAAGGAACGCGGTGATGACGGCTGCGGCTCGGTCGTTGTTGTCGTCGAGGCCGTTCCACATGTGGTGTCCGACTCCTGGCATGTACTGCGTGCGCTGGATGGCGGGGTCGTCGGCGAGGATGGTGGTCGCCCATTGACGGACCTGGGAGGAGCATTCGGCGATCATCAGCATCGCGGGGGTCCGGGACTGCCTCAGTTGCGGTGCGATGGAGGGCGAGTCCTTGACCGTCTGCTGGATGCGGAGGCTGGCGGTGGGGCTGAAGGAGAAGTTCTGCGCACTGTCCTCGACGGGGATGCGGTGCGCGTCGCGCGCGCAGTAGGCGGACGCGGTGTCGCGGCCGAGGTCGGCGGCGGTAAACGCGTTGTCGCCTTCGGCCTGTCCGACCAGCGCGTTGTGGGGGGTGAGGAGTCCGAGTCGCAGGAGACCGAACGCCACGGCGTACCGGGGGACGTTCGTCGATCGTGGTCCAGTCATGGCCGGTGCGAGGTCGCGCGCGGACTCCCTTCCCCTGTGCCCGGCGATCCCGGTGGTGGGACCGTCCATCGGGCCGGGTTCGGCGATGATCGCCCGGTGCAGGCGCGTGGTGGCGTCGGGGTCGGCCAGGGCCCGGGTGAGCACGACCGCGCCTGACGAGAATCCGAGGACGTCGGCTTTGCCCCCGCCCAGGCGGTCGATGAAGGCGGCGAGGTCGTGGACCGACCTGGAGATCGTGTACTGGTCCATGGGGAGCAGGTCGCTCCGTCCGCCGCCGGCCTGCTCGTAGGCGTAGACGTCGTAGCCCTGCTGCGCGAGGAGCTGCAGGAACCGGTGGTCGAGCAGTGAGATGCCGCGGACCGGTCCGCCGTTGAGGTACACGAGTGGGACGGGATGCCCGGGGTCGGGCTTCGCGGGCGGGTAGTGGTATACCGCGACACGGCTGCCCGTGGCCAGGCTCCAGTGCTCTGTGGCCACGAAGGGCAGGGCCGGCGGGTACTGCCGGACCGTGGGCGCGGTCGGGACGCATACCGACGCCGTCAGTGCCGCCGCCGCGATCACCGGCAGGAACGGCACGAGCCGCGCCGCCCGGGTGCGACGCCGACTCCGCCATAGTGCGGCTGCGGTCCCGACTCCAAGGGCCGGTAGCCATGCGCCGAGCCCTGAGCCTGCCCCGTCCGTGAGGACGATCAAGGCGAGAAAGACGACGACCAGCGTCGCGACAGCCACCAGGGCCAGCAGCAGGCGGCCGGCCAGGCGTATGGCAGACGTGGGCAAGGTGGACCCCCAAAGTTTCGGAACACTGTTTCAAAACGACGTTATCAGAGGAGGTAGGCTTCTGGTCGTGGGTAGGCCAAGAACAAACGACGAGGCCGTCAAAGAGCGGCTTGTGGTGTGCGCGACCGAGATGCTCGCCACCCGTCCGCGGGAGTCGGTCACGGTCCGCGCCGTGGCCGCTGCCGCCGAGACGTCGACAACGGCGGTGTACTCCCTGTTCGGTGGCAAGGACGGGTTGATCGGTGCGGTGCGCGATGAAGCCGTCACCAGCCTGTTCAAGGCCGTGACGGCGGTGCCGACCTCCGAGGACCCCCTCGCCGACATCTACGCACTGGCCGTGGCATACCGGCGATGGGGACGCGAACACAACAACCTGTACTCAGTGCTGTTCGGTGGAGTGCAGTCCTTCAAACCGTCAGGAGCGGTCGGTACGAGTGACCCCATTCGGCCGCTCACCGCGGCGATCGACCGGGCCGTGACAGAGTCCGTCCTCGACGGCCCAGCAACGTCGATCGCCCTCTCACTCTGGGTGACCCTGCACGGGCTTGTGACACTTGAACTCGCCGGGGCCTTCGACGCCCCCACAGCACAGGCGGCGTTCCGATCGACGATCCACGCCACGCTGCGCGGATGGACGACTCCGGCGGTATTCCGCAGACTTCGCCAAACCGAACTCGCTCCTTGACAGAGTCAGGGCTGGTATCCGGGTTCTCCCGGTCCTGGCTGGGGCGGCGGTACCCGCCTCCGTGCGCCCCTGTCAGACGACGGAAGGTCCTTCTGCGGCGAGCGTCACAAGGTCCGCTCCGCTCCTCGTCCCTCGCACGCTCGAACCAACACAGCTCGCGCGCCGCTACCCCCCGCTTGTGCGGACCCCGCTGGTTAGGAAGCCGCCGCCGTCCAACGCCAGGATGGCTTTGTAGGTCTGAGGCCCATCACGGTCAAGCTCTGCCGCTCGCACCCGCATGGCAACCACCCGGCCTGCCCCGAGCCGGGCCAGGCCGGGTAGTTGCCATGCGCAGGTGTCAAGCGGGTCACGTCCCTGACAGGCGTGGTGTGTAGGGCCCGGCCCCGTTGGTGAGGGCGAGGGCCGGGCCGGTGGCTTGATCGGTCCGCGCGTCTTGATCGTTTCCGGGCCTGCTGGCTAGGTTGGCTGGCATGGCTGACCCCAGACCCCTCGCCTGGCCACCTGCCCCGATCAAGACCGAGCGGCTCGTACTCCGCGAGTCCGAGGCCCGGGACCGCGCGGCGGTCATCGAGCTGAACGCCTCGCCGGAGGTGAACACCTACCTTGGTGGCCCTCGACCGCGCGCCGAGCTCGAAAGCGCGGTGCCCGAGGTGCCCGGGCAGCGCCGTGGCTGGTTCGTGGTCGAGCTCGACGGAGCGATGATCGGCACGGTCCAGCTCAAACCGCACGCCCCCGAGAGTGCGAGTAGTCGCCGTCTGGAGGCTGGGGAGACGGAGCTCGGCTACCTGTTCCTACCGCAGGCGTGGGGCCACGGGTACGCCACCGAGGCGTGTACGGCGGCACTCGACTGGTTTGCCGGCACGCTGCCCGGTGAGCCGGTGGTGCTCTACACCCAGACCGCCAACGCCGGCTCGATGCGCCTCGCGGCGAAGCTGGGGTTCACCGAGCTGGAACGGTTCGAGGCGTGGGGCGCCGAGCAGTGGTTCGGCGTGTGGTCTTCGCTCACGCCGTCCGATTGATCCGCTCCGCGGTCGACGACCGCGCAGGTTTTTCCGACCGCCGGTCAGGCGCCCTGCTTGGCGTGTTCGGCGGCGATGGCTTGGTAGCGGTAGGACTCGGTGCCGGTCCTCCTCCTGGCCTGCGCCTCTCAGACCCCGATTCCGATGAGGAGAGTGCTGTGGTGGGCCGACCAATTCGGCCTGGTGGAGCACTCCGTCGAGTCCGCCGACAGCTGCGGCCGAGTCCGCCCCGAATTGTCCGGAGCCCGGTGGGCGGGGGAGACCGGACAGGGCGGCTCCCTGCACACTCCCGGCATGTGGGACCACTACCGGCCGGCCGGCGATCTGACGGTAACGATCGAGAAGCCCGTCGGTGGGGGCGGGCCGCAAGTGCGCCGTTCCTGTCGGGGAGGGGCCCTCGCCCCCGATGTCGTCCGAGTCGGCCCCGTCGCCGTTCGCCTCCTCCTCCACCGCGTCTCCGCCATCCGCATGCAACCACCTGCAGGTGGTTGCGGCGATGACCGGCGCGAGGGAGTAGGAGGCGATGTCGATCTGAGACGTTGCTTCCAGGACCGGAACCAAGGACGGGGAGAAGTCGTACGACGGCATCGCCGCCGCTACAGCTCGCACGGAGCGAGGAGAGCCGTAGGACGGGCGACGGGCCGGCGCTCCCCAGAGCCAATCCTGCGAGCGCGGACCGGGCCCGCAAGCCGGACTACGCGGCTGCTCCTGTCCGTCACCCGATGGGCGCCGGCCGCACCGGGGAGGCCTTCACTGGTCCGGGCAGCGGCTGATCAGTCGATCAGCACCCGCAAGGCCTACACCGCGCTCCAGCTCGACGCGCCGACCGCCGACCTGGTCGACCTCGCCAAGTCCGACGGGCCGTTCCACTCCCTGCCCACTGCGCTGGACCGTCCGCTGCTGTTCATCGTCGGAGGCGTCCCCGTACGCCGCGACGGCCGGCTGGTCGCCGCCCTCGGCATCGGCGGCGGCGCCCCCGAGCAGGACCACGCCTTCGCCACCGCCGCGCCGGACGAACTTGCCCGCTGACCCGCACCCCGCAGGAACCGGCACCGGACCTGCGTCGCCTGCGGCCGCCCGGCACCGAAGTGTGCCGGGTGCCCCGGTGCCGGGCGGTCCCGGCAGCGGGACGTTGGCGGTCTCAGCGGCAGAGGGCTGCTTCCACGAGGCCCTCGACGTGCGTCATGGCGGTCGGGTCGGACGGCTGCGTCGTCACCGCGATGTCCGCCGCAGCGCTGCCGTCCTCCGTGACGCCGCCCCGGGTCTCGTAGCCCGGGAAACTGCCGCCGTGGCCCCAGTAGCGGCCCCCGCCGCAGGGCAGGGGCCTGCTCACGAGCCCGAGCCCGTAAGCGGCGCTGGGGCCGAGGTTCTCGGCGGGGACGGTCTTCTTCATCTCGGCGAGCTGGGCGGGCCGGAGCAGGTCGCCGTGGAGGAGTTCGGAGAAGAACTGGTTGAGGTCGGAGTTGGTGGAGATCATCTGACCGGCCGCCCAGCCGAAGGACGGGTCCGTTTCCGTGACGTCGCGCAGCGGCGCGTCCGGGGTGTCCCGGTAGTAGCCCTTGGGGTGCGGCTCGCGGATGGTCGTGTCACCGGGGGCGGGGAAGTAGGTGTGGCGCAGGCCGATGTGCTTGATGATGCGGCGGTCGATCTCCGCCGCGATCGGGCGGCCGGAGACCCGTTGGATGATCAGGCCGGCCACGATGTAGTTCGTGTTGCTGTACTTGAACCGGTCGCCCGGGGCGAAGTCGGCCTTGAACCGCAGCGCGGTGTCGAGGAGTTCGCGCGGCTCGTAGTAGCGGGGCGGGACATCGCCCTTGAGGTAGTCCGGGAGCCCGCTGGTGTGCTGGAGGACCTGACGGACGGTGATGTTCCGCCTGTCGATGCCGTTCCCGCGGACGAGGCCCGGCAGGTAGGTCTCGACGGGCGCGTCGAGGCCCAGTCGCAGTGACCGGTGACCGACCAGCCCGAACAGCAGCAGGCACCGGCGCCATTGCACGTTTACTCCGACGCCGCCGAACAGGCGCCTGAGCTACTCCTCCAAGAGTGACGCCGCGATCAAGGCGATCGAGGAGCTTGCCGGGGAGTGCCGATTGGTCCTGTGGGATCCGCAGTCCCACGACGCCTACCCGCCCAGCGCCTGAGCCTCTGGGGGGCACCGTCACCGGCTAACTTCCCTTCTCGGAAGGGTTCTTGGGGCGCTTGTTCGGCCGGCAGCTGGGGCCGTTCATGATCACCTGGCGGCTGGTGTTGATCAGCCGGTCCAGCAGTGACTCGGCGGCGACAGGGCTGGGGAAGAGCGGATACCAGTCGCTGGGCGCCCGGTTGCTGGTGATGAGCAGAGAACGGCCCTGGCGTTCGCTGACCAGCTCGTAGAGGTCGTCGGCCTGGGCCGCGCTCAGCTGGCGCATCGCGAAGTCGTCCAGGATCAGGACGTCGGGGCGGATCAGCTCGCGCATCCGCTTGTCCCAGGTGCGGTCCGCATGGCCGCCGGCCAGCTCGGCCAGGACGCGGCTGGTCTTGGCGAAGCGGACGTTGGCTCCCAGACGGATGGCGAGGTGCCCGAGGGCCTGGGCGACGTGGGTCTTGCCCACCCCGGTCGTTGTCAACGGTTCGCGTTCGGATTCCGCATACTTCCGCTGGTTGAGACGTTCATGAGATCGATGCGACGTGACTTCGATGTCGGTGGGTCACCGTATGTTGGCCCGATGGATCGGAATGTGGTCGACGAGCGTGCCGTCGAGGCGGCGGTCATCGATGCCCGGCGGGCGGTGGCCGAGTTTGACGGGGCCCGCCAGTGGCTGGCCGCTGCCAGGCAAGGGCCGATGGAGCCTCTTGGAGCCGAGGTCTGGGTGTTCGATGAGGACCTTGCTCGGGTGGTGTTGGTGAAGCACCAGTGGCGGGGGTGGGTTCCGCCCGGCGGGAAGGTCGAGGCCGGGGAGACGCCGCGCGAGGGCGCGATCCGGGAGCTCTTCGAAGAGACGGGCCTTCGGGCGGAACTGCTGCCCGAGCCGGCAGCCGTTGCGGTTCGCTCCTATCACCCCGACCTTCCCGTCACTCTCGGGTTGTCGTATGCCGCGGTCCATGATGCAGCAACCCCATTGGTCGCAGAGGCCGGACAGCCGGTGGCATGGATGCGTCTGGACGAGGGCTGGGAAAGCTGCTTTCCCGACGATCTCTCCCGCATCCGTCAGCACGCGGCATGGATGGCTGATCGGGTCGGCATTCACTGAGCGACTGCTGTGACTCCGCCGCGGCGGGCGCGTTCGCGTCGGAGGTCGAGGTTCTCGCCGTGGGCTTGCTCAAGTGTGTCCCGCAGGGCCTGTACATCTTCTCGGTGCTACTTCGTCAAGCTTCGTCAAGCGGGTGATCTGGCCGGTCAGTGCGCGAACGAGCTTGCTCTGTTCGTCCGCCGGAGGTGGCGGTGCGGGAGCGGAGCGGGCTTGGGCCCGGAGTCGTTCGATGCGTCCTCGCAGGTCTGGGTGGTTGTAGAGGAAGGCGTGGGAGACGGCGGCCTCGCGCTGGACAGCCTGGAAGGTGATCGGCTCACCGCGTTTGACCAGGATGCGGATCGCCTTCTCTGCTGCGGCAGTCCTGGCCGGGGACTCGGCCTTCGCTGCGGTGGCAAGTTTCCGGGCGCGCTTGGCGCGGGCGTCGTCGGTCATGGCCGGGTCCTTCGGTGACGGTTCAGGTCGAGGGTGAGCGGGACGGGGCCGGTGGGGGCGGCGCCGCAGCCGGCGCCCTGGACGGCGCGTCCGGGCTTGGCGCGGAGGGTGTCCAGCAACTTGGTGAGGGCCGCGTGCTCGGCCCGCCGCTGGAGGAGTCAGACGTTGTCTTCGGGCATCGGATGTCCGTGCCGCCACCGTCGCCGTCACCGCGAACGTCGCGCCCGCGCCGAAGGGCGTCGAGCACTTCGAGGCCGTGCTCGACACGGCGCTCTGCGCCCGGCGACGGCCGCTTCCGCTGCTCTCTAGAGCACCCCTCCTCCGGCCCGGTCGCCGTTCCCCGTACGGGCGGTGACCAGGCCGGATTCGTAGGCCGCGATGACCGCCTGGGCGCGGTCCCGGACCTCGAGCTTGCCGAAGATGCTGGTGATGTAGTTCTTCACGGTCGACACGCTGATGTCCAGGGCCAGCGAGATGGCCGTGTTGTCGAGGCCGGTGGCGATCAGCCGCCACACCTCGACCTCCCGGGGTGTGAGCTCGCCCGTTCCGACGGCGGCCGGCGGCGGGGAGGCGGCCGCCGGGGTCCGGACGTAGGCGGAGATCAGCCGGGTGAGCAGGCGCGGAGCGACCACCGCCTCCCCGGCGTGCACCGTCCGGATCGCCGCGCCCAGGTCCTCCGGGGAGACGTCCTTGGGCAGGAACCCGTGGGCACCGGCGCGCAGCGCGGCCACCACGTACTCGTCCATGTCGAAGGTGCTGAGGGCGAGCACGCGGCAGCCGGGCAGGACGCGGGCCAGCTCCTCCGTCGCGCCGACGCCGTCCAGGACGGGCATCCGGATGTCCATCACCACGACGTCGGGGCGCAGCCGCAGGGCGGCGGCCACGGCCCGCTCCCCGTCCTCGGCCTCGCCGACCACCGCTAGGGTGGGGTCGGGGGAGAGGATCAGCGACAGGCCGCGGCGGACCAGCGGCTGGTCGTCCACGATGAGCACCTTGATCGCCGGGGCGGGCCCGGCGCCGCCTGCTGGCACGGGCCCGGCGCCGCTCGCCGTGCCGGTCACCGGAGGGCCCCGCCGTGCTGGAGGGCGGCCTCGGCCGATTCGGTGGGGGACAACGGCAGTTCGGCCACCACGGCGAAGCCGCCGCCCGGCTGGGGACCGGTCTCCAGGGTGCCGCCGTGCAGGGCGACGCGTTCGCGCATGCCGATCAGGCCGTACCCCGCCGGGCCTGCGCCCGGGGCGCCCTCCGGTACGGGGACGCCGCCGCCGTCGTCCCGCACTTCGACGGTGACCCGGTCGGGGTGGTACGCCAGGCGGACGGACGCCCGGGCCGGGCCGGCGTACTTGCGGGCGTTGGTGAGGGCTTCCTGGACGATCCGGAAGACGGTCAGGCCGACGGTCGGCGGTAGCGGGCGCCGGGGCCCGTCGACGGTGTACTCGGTCGGCAGCCCGGCCAGGCAGGACTCGTCCACCAGCCGGTCGACCTCCTCCGCCGAGGGCTGGGGCAGCGGCGGGGCGGCGTCAGGCTCGTCACCGGCGCGCAGGACGTTCAGCAACTGGCGCATCTCGCGCAGGGCCAGCCGTCCCGAGGACTCCAGGGTCACCAGCGCGTCCCGGACCACCTCAGGGTTGCCGAGGTTGGCACGGGCGCCGCCGGCCATCAGCTGCATGGTGGTGATGTGGTGGGCCACGATGTCGTGCAGTTCCCTCGCGATGCGGCGGCGCTCCTCGGCGACCGCGCGGTCGGCCAGCAGCCGGCGGTTGGCGGCCACCTCCCGCTGCCAGCGGGAGACCGCCAGGCCGGTGCCGCCCACCAGGGCGGCGGACAGGGGCGCGGCGAGGACCCCCTCCCAGGTCAGGTTGTGGAAGTGGCCCTGGCCGAGCGGCGTCACCACCGCCGTCGCCGCGACGGCGGCCGCGGTCACCGGGAGGGTGCAGGCGCGGCCGACGGCGAACAGGGCCACGGTCAGTACGGCGCCGAAGTGGGTGCCGAGCGGGGTGCTGGAGAGGTCGATGGCCGTCTGGAGGAGCAGGACGGCGGCGAGCGCGGGCAGCGGGCGGCTGCGCCGGGCGAGCAGCGGCAGGCCCGACAGGACGACCAGGGCGAAGACCGGCACGGTGATGCCCCGGCCGCCGGCCACCTGGCCGAGGAGCAGGTGCCCGAGCAGGTCGAGCGTGCCGGCGCAGACGGCCACCAGGGCGTCGGCCTGGGTCCACGGCAGCCCGTCCGTCCACCGTCCCGGCAGTCCGTCCGTCCGCGGTCCCGGTAGTCCGCCGGGGTCGTTCCCCGTCCGCCCCCTCGGCGGCCCGTCCGTGTCCACGGCCGCCCCGGAGCGCTGACGCCCGTCCATCTGGTCCTCCTGGTTGATCACTGACGCAGCCATTCTGGCACCGGCCCGGCGGCCCGGACGTGGTCCCCTCGGCCGACGCCGGGAGGACGGACCAGGACCACGGTCCCGGTCCCGCCCCGGGCGGAGGACCTCAGGCCCCGGCGCGGATCGTCCGCTGCCCGGACGCCCGGCACCCCCTCGTCCTGATGGTCTGGGGGTACGCCGGGAACCCCCGGCGCCGACACCGACGTTCGCGTCCATCAGCCGGAGGAATCGTGATCCGCGCACTGACCGGGTTCTCCACCAGACACGCATGGAAGGTCATCGCCGTCTGGGCGGTACTGGGCATGGGGCTGGCCGTTCTGGCACCGATGCTGATGGCCCGGGTGACCGGGTCCCAGAGCGGGGACTTCCTGCCGCGCAGCTACGACTCGGCGGCCGCGCTGCGGATCGCCGAGGAGAACTTCGGCGTGAACCCGGACGCCACCACGGTCACGGTGCTGGTCGCCCGGACCGACGGCTCGCCGCTGACCGTCGCCGACCAGCAGCAGGTCGAGGCCGAGGCGGCGAAGCTCGCCAAGCGCCGGGTCGTCATGCCGAGGAAGGAGGAGGAGCCGGAGCTCCTGGTGCCCGACCGCTCCCAGACGCCCCGGATCGCGCCCGCCGCGGTGGCGCCCGACCGGACCTTCGAACTGCTCGCGGTCGAGCTGACCGGCAACGCGATGGAGGAGGGGGTGCGGGGCGTCTACAAGGCCTTCCGGGACGACGCCCGCGCGCGGTTCGCCGACCTCGGGATGCGTACCGGGTTCACCGGGGGCCTGGCCCAGGCCTCCGACAGCGCCGACGCCAACCGGACCGCCGCCCTGGTCGGCAGCTCCCTCGTCACGGTGCTGATCGTGCTGCTCAACGTGCTGGTGTTCCGCAGCGTGCTCGCGGCCGTGCTGCCGCTGCTCGCGGTCGCCGTGATCGGCGGCGTGGCCGGCGGGGCCGTGGCCGGCGCCGCGGCGCTCACCGGACTGAAGCTGGACGCTTCCACCCCGAGCCTGATCTCCGTGGTCTTGCTCGGCATCGGCGTCGACTACCTGCTGTTCCTGCTCTTCCGGTTCCGCGAGCACCTGCGGGCACGGCCCGACCAGCCCGCCCGGGAGGCCGCCGCCGAGGTGTCGGCCCGGGTGGGCACCGCGATCACCTCCGCCGCGCTGACCATCGTCGCGGCCTTCGCCACCCTGGGCGTGGCGACCTTCGGCCAGTTCCGGTCGCTCGGCCCGGCGATCGCCGTCGCGGTGCTGGTCATGCTGCTGGGCAGCCTCACCCTGATGCCCGCCCTGCTGGCCGCCTGCGGCCGCCGGATGTTCTGGCCCTCGCGCGGTCTGCAGCGGGTTCCGCGGGACGGCGTCGCCGGCCGCTTCGGCGGCCTCGTCGCCCGCCGGCCGCTGGCGCTGCTGGCGGCCTCCGTCGCCCTGCTCGGTGCACTGGCCGCCGGTGCGGTCGGGGTCCGGATGGACTACAGCCTGGCGGACGGCACCACGACGGCGGCCACGGCCACCGCCGCCGAGATCTCCCGCGCCCTGCCGGCCGGCGTGTCCGACCCGACGAGCGTCTACCTCGTCGCCGCAGACGGCGGCACCCTCGACGCCGGCCGGTTCGACGGCCTCTCCCGCGCCCTGACGGGGGTCGAGGGGGTCGGCCAGGTGGGCCGGACCGTCCTCAGCGAGGACCGCCGCGCCGCCCGGATCGACCTCTACCTGAACGCCGACCCGCAGAGTCAGCGGGCCCGCGACCTGGCCTCCGGACCGGTCCGTGCCGCGGTCGCCGCGCACACCCCGGCCGGGACGAGCGCCCACGTCGGCGGCACGGCGGCGGTCTTCGCCGACATCTCCACCGCCGTCGACCACGACCTGCGGGTGGTCTTCCCGGTCGCGGCCGCCCTGATCGCCCTGATCCTGCTGCTGCTCCTGCGCAGCCTGCTCGCCCCGGTGGTCCTGATGCTCGCCGTCGGCCTCGGCTTCGCCGCCACCCTCGGTGCCGCCGCGCTGCTGTTCCAGCACGGCCTGGGCAAGCCCGGCGTCGCCTTCACGCTCCCGCTGGTGCTGTTCCTGTTCGTCGTGGCCCTGGGCACCGACTACAACATCCTCATCACCGACCGGATCCGCGAGGAGATGCACCGACCGGGCCCGCCCCGCGCCGCCGTGGCCCGCGCCGTCCGGCACACCGCGCCCGCCGTCGCCACGGCCGGCATCGTCCTGGCCGGCTCGTTCGCCACCCTGGCCACCACCCCGGGCAGCGAGCAGATCGCCTTCTCGCTGACCCTCGGCATCCTGCTCTCCGCCCTGGTCCTCTCCCTGGCGGTGGTTCCGGCCCTGGCCGCTCTCCTCGGCCGCTCCCTGTGGTGGCCGGCACGGCCGGCCCCGGCCCCGGCGGCGGATGCCGCCCCGGCCCCGGTCGCCCCGCCGCGCCCCGCTCCGGACCACATCGGCATCCGCTGAGGCGTCCGCCGAGGTATCCGCCGCGTACGGCTGCGCCACCCGGGCAGGGCGTCCCCTCCACGGGGCGCCCGGCCCATCACTCGAAGCGCGCCGGGTCGCCGGCGCCGCGCCGGGTGATCTCGGCCCCGCCGTCGGAGAAGTCGACGACCGTGGTCGGCGCCGTGCCGCAGTCGCCCGAATCCACCACGGCGTCCACCTGGTGGTCGAGCCGCTCCTTGATCTCCCAGCCCTGGGTCATCGGCTCCTCCTCGCCGGGAGGAGCAGGGTGCTGGAGACCAGGGGCTCGCCGAGCTCGGCGAGCAGGACCCGGGTGACGGCGTGGTCGGGGATCCGGACGCCGACCGTCTTCTTCTTCGGGTGCATCAGGCGGCGCGGAACCTCCTTGGTGGCAGGGAGGATGAAGGTGTAGCTGCCCGGCGTCACGGCCTTGACGGCGCGGAAGACATTGTTGTCGATGTTGGCTGCGTAGGTGACAACGGGTTCTGGTCCAACTTCTGGGCTCTGTCGCTGATTGAGGGGTTCGCGCTGGGCCGCAGATGGGTGGGCATCACCTGGGCGTGGCTGATGGAGTTCGGGTCGCTGACCTGCTCTT
>NZ_JBHVFE010000105.1:0-22733 GCF_042801945.1 Kitasatospora sp. NPDC057542 | reverse complement strand
GATGGGGAGCCCCGCCGCCGTCGTCTTCCGGGCCGCCCCTAGAACGGCCGTAGCGCGGGCTCCTTGCGCCCGCCGCCCAGCAGCCGCTCCAGCGCCCCCTCCACGTCGCCCCGCCAGGAGAGCGTGGTCCGCGCCTCCAGCCGCAGCCGCGGGTAGCGCTGGTGCGGGCGGACGGTCTTGAAGCCGACCGCGAGCAGGTGGTCGGCCGGCAGCACGCAGCTGGTCGGCACCCGCCCGGCCGAGCCGAAGGCCTCGATCGCCCGCACCCCGCGCCCGATCAGGTCCTTGGCCACGGCCTGCACCAGCACCCGGCCGAGCCCCTGGCGCTGGTAGCCCGGCAGCACCCGGCTGACCATCAGCTGAACAGCGTCCGGCGAGACCGGGCTGGTCGGGAAGGACTGCGAGCGGGGGACGTAGGCGGGCGGCGCGTACAACACGAACCCGGCGGGCCGGTCGTCCACGTAGACGATCCGGCCGCAGGAGCCCCACTCCAGCAGCACCGTGGAGATCCACCCCTCCTTCTCCAGTTCCGGCTTGCCCGACTCGACCGCCTGCTTCCCGCTGACCGGGTCCAGCTCCCAGAACACGCAGGATCGGCAGCCGGTCGGCAGGTCCCCGAGGTTGTCCAGCGTCAGCGGAGCGATCCGGCGTCCCATGGCCGCACCTCCTCCTCCCTTTCACGGTCGAGCATTCCCCCACGAACGCCGATGGGTGCATGTTTCACGTGAAACAGCGCTCACGTGGAACACGCACCCATCGGGTCGTTGCCCTCGGCCGGCCGGTCCGGCTCAGCCCTGCGACAGCCGCAGACCGTCCTCACCCGGGGCCATGCTGTCCAGGATCCGGTTCAGGTCCTCCACCGAGCCGAACTCCAGCACCACCTTGCCCTTGCCCAGCTTGCCGCCGCGCTGCGACACCTCGACCTTGACCCGGGTGTCGAAGCGGTCGGACAGCCGGCTCGCCAGGTCGTTGAACGCCGGGGAGTTCAGCTTGCCCGCCTTCGGCGCCTGGCGCTTCGACTTCTCCGGTTCCTCCGAGCGCATCAGCACGACGATCTCCTCGACGTTGCGCACCGTGAGGCCCTCGGCGTTGACCCGCGCGGCCAGCCGCTCCTGCTGCTCGGGGTCCGACAGTCCGAGCAGCGCCCGGGCGTGCCCGGCCATCAGCGTCCCGGCCACCAGCCGGAGCTGAACGGACGGCGGGAGCTTCATCAGCCGCAGGGTGTTGGAGACGTGCGTGCGCGAGCGGCCGATCCGGTCGGCCAGCTCCTCGTGGGTGCACGAGAAGTCCCGCAGCAGCTGGTCGTACGCGGCGGCTTCCTCCACCGGGTTCAGCTCGGCGCGGTGCAGGTTCTCCAGGAGGGCGTCCAGCAGCAGCTTGTCGTCCTCGGTGGCCCGGACGATCGCCGGAATCCGCTCCAGCCCGGCCTCCCGGGAGGCTCGCCAGCGGCGTTCGCCCATGATCAGCTCGAAGCTGTCGGCACCGACCTGGCGCACCACGATCGGCTGGAGCAGACCGACCTCCTTGATGGAGGTGACCAGCTCGGCCAGCTTGTCCTCGTCGAAGACCTCACGCGGCTGGCGCGGGTTGGGGGTGATCGCGTCCAGCGGCAGCTCGGCGAAGTAGGCACCGGCCGGCTGTGCCTGCTCCGCCTGCTTCTCCGCGGCCGCCCGGGCCGCCACCGTGCCGCGGCCGACCGGCAGCGGCGTCACCGAGGCCGGTGCGGGCGCGGCTGCCGCGGACTTCGCCTCCGCCTCGCCGTCCACCGGCGCGGCGGGGCGGATCAGCGCCTCCAGCCCTCGGCCCAGACCAACCCTGCGAGCACTCACTGATGACCCTCCGTCGTGCCGTACTGTGCCACCGGGGCGCCGTGCCCCTGATGACCGTCCCGCTGCTGACCCACCAGTGAACCGCCCTGGCCCACCGCACGCAGCGCGAGCTCGCGGGCGGCCTCCAGGTAGGAGAGCGCCCCGGTCGAGCCCGGGTCGTAGGTGAGCACCGTCTGCCCGTAGCTGGGCGCCTCCGAGATGCGCACCGAGCGGGGGATCGCCGTGCTCAGCACCTCTTGCTGGAAGTGGGTCCGGACCTCCTCGGCGACCTGGGCGGCCAGCCTGGTCCGGGCGTCGTACATGGTGAGCAGGATGGTCGACACGTGCAGTGCGGGGTTGAGGTGCGCGCGCACCAGCTCGACGTTGCGCAGCAGCTGGCCGAGGCCCTCCAACGCGTAGTACTCGCACTGGATCGGGATCATCACCTCCCTGCCGGCGACCAGGGCGTTGACCGTCAGCAGGCCCAGCGAGGGCGGACAGTCGATCAGGATGTAGTCGAGCGGCTGCTCGTAGGCGGCGATGGCGCGCTGGAGCCGGCTCTCCCGAGCCACCAGGGAGACCAGCTCGATCTCGGCGCCGGCCAGGTCGATGGTGGCGGGGACGCAGAACAGCCCCTCGACGTCGTGTACCGGCTGCACGACGTCGGCCAGCGGCTTGCCCTCCACCAGGACGTCGTAGATGGACGGCACCTCGGCGTGGTGGTCGATACCGAGCGCGGTGGAGGCGTTGCCCTGCGGGTCGAGGTCGACGACCAGGACGCGCAGGCCGTGCATGGCGAGCGAGGCGGCCATGTTCACGGTGGTGGTGGTCTTGCCCACCCCACCCTTCTGGTTGGCGACCACGATCACCCGGGTGGCGGCGGGCCGGGGCAGTCCCGCGCCCGCTCGGCCGATCGCCTGAACCGCAGCCTGGGCAGCCCGTGCGATGGGCGTGTCATCGATATGGTCGACGGTCTCCGAGTCCTGCATGGGGGTCAGTGTTTCACGTGAAACCGGAGCGGCAACAGTCGCCGCCCGGTCACGGCGGAGGATGCCCGAGAGCAAGGAGCGACGTTTCACGTGAAACACCATGCCCGCTATGCCGGAAATCTGACGTTGCGACACTCCGGTGTCCCGCTGTCGACCGGGCCGTCACCTGAACGACCGCGGGCGGACGCCCCTCCCGTTCAGGAGGTCCGTCCGCCCGTGCTCGGTACGTGTCCGGCGTCACGCCGGCTCAGCGGCCGCGGCGCCGCCCGCCCCGGCCGCGCTCGCCGGTCCGGACGCTCGCGTTGCGGCCCGCCCGGGCCGCCTTCGCGCGCCGGGTGGCCGCCTTCACCCCGCCGGGGCTCTCCCCCGCCTTCACCTGGATCACCCGGGTCGAGGTCTCCAGGGTGCCCTCGCCCACCCCGATGACGCTCCACTCGACCGCACCCAGCTTGGCCAGTCCGGCCCGCGAGTCGGCCAGCTCCTGCTCCGCGCTGTCCCCCTTGAGCGCCAGCATCTGACCGTGCGGGCGCAGCAGCGGCATGCCCCAGCCGGCCAACCGGTCCAGCGGCGCCACCGCCCGGGCGGTCACCACGTCCACCGCGAGCTTGCCGACCATCTCCTCGGCGCGGCCGCGCAGCACCGTGACGTTGTCCAGCCCCAGCTCCCGGACGACCTCCTCCAGGAAGGTGGTCCGGCGCAGCAGCGGCTCCAGCAGCGTCACCGAGACGTCCGGGCGGGCCAGCGCCACCGGGATGCCCGGCAGGCCGGCCCCGGAGCCGACGTCGCACAGGGTGATGCCGGAGGGCAGCAACTCGGCCAGCACCGCGCAGTTCAGCACGTGGCGGTCCCAGAGCCGGGGCACCTCTCGGGGCCCGATCAGCCCGCGCTGCACACCCGCGGTGGCCAGCAGCTCGGTGTAGCGGACCGCGGCGTCGTAGCGCTCGCCGAAGACCTCCCGGGCCGCGGCCGGCGCCTCGGGCAACGCCTCCAGCTCGGTGGCCCGCCCCTCAGCGGCCGGGTCCACGTCCGCCCCCGGCCGGCCGGCAGCCGCGTTCTCCGTGTCCATCTCGACCTCTCCGATCCCCGGATCCACCGACCCGCTCAACGCACTGTTTCACGTGAAACATCCCAGAAGGGACGACGACCCCGCCCGCACGAGGCGGACGGGGTCGCGTCCGGTGAAGCTCTCCGGCCGCCGCGGCGGCCGGTCGTCGACCTGTCGGCCTCAGACCGGCAGCACGACCACACACCGCTGGGGCTCTTCGCCCTCGGACTCGCTGCGCAGGCCGGCCGCGGCGACCGCGTCGTGGACGACCTTGCGCTCGAAGGGCGTCATCGGCCGCAGCTTGACCTGCTCGCCGGTGCTCTTGGCCTGCTCGGCGGCCTTGGCACCGAGCACCGCCAGTTCCTCGCGCTTGCGGGCCCGGAAGCCGGCAATGTCCAGCATGAGGCGGCTGCGCTCGCCGGTCTCCCGGTGGACAGCCAACCGGGTCAGCTCCTGGAGGGCCTCCAGCACCTCGCCGTCCTGGCCGACCAAGCGCTGCAGCGCGCGGTCGTTGCCGTCGCTGACGATGGAGACCAGGGCGCGGTCGCCCTCGACGTCCATGTCGATGTCACCGTCGAGGTCCGCGATGTCGAGCAGACCCTCCAGGTAGTCCGCCGCGATGTCGCCCTCCTGCTCCAGGCGGGAGATGAGGCTCTCGTCGGCGCTGGCGGCGGCCTCGGCCTCGACGGCGGAGGTGGTGCCTTCCGTCACTGATGGACTCCTTCGGAGATGGGCCCGTCTGTCGGGCCGGGAACGAAGCTCTTCGCGGCTGTCACGCCAGGCTCGGGGCCGGTCAGGACTTCTTCTTCGGCCGCTGGGCGCCACCGCGCTTCGGCTGCTGCCGGGTGCCCTGCTTGGTACCGGCGGGCTTGGCCCCGGTCTGCTTGGCGGCCGCCGGCTTGCCACCGGAGTCGGCCGGGGAGGAATCGGCCGGGACGGTGTCGACAGGCTCCTCGGCCTTGGTTTCCTTGCTCAGGTCGGCGGCCGGCTGCCCGGCACCGCCCTGCTGGCGCTGGGACTTGGACTGCCGACGGGGCTGCTGGCGGCTCGCCCGAACCGACTCCTCCACGACCGCGGCGGCGCTGGCCGCCTCGCTGATGGCGGCCTTGGACGGGGGCAGCATGCCCCAGAGCGCGCCCTTGATCTCCGTACCGTCCGAACGCAGCCGGCCGGCCTTCTTCAGTCGCTCCTGGCGCTCCTGGAAGGCCTTGCTGCCCGGGGTCGGGTTGTTGTGGATGACGATCAGCTGCTGGCCCATCGACCAGACGTTCGTGGTCAGCCAGTAGACCAGGACACCGACCGGGAAGTTGATGCCCATCACGGCGAACATGATCGGGAAGACGTACATCAGCATCTTCTGCTGCTGCATGAACGGCGTCTTCACCGTGAGGTCGACGTTCTTGGTCATCAGCTGGCGCTGGGTGACGAACTGCGACAGCGACATCAGGATGATCATCACGGCGGTGACGATCTTGACGCTGGTCTCACTGCTGCCGACGAAGGTCGCGGAGAGCGGGGCGCCGAAGATGTGCGCCTTGCCGGCGCTCACCAGCAGGTCGCCGTGGATCACACCGATCGAACTGCCCTTGGCGACCGAGGCCAGCACACCGTAGAGGGCGGTGAAGAACGGCGCCTGCACGAGGATGGGAAGGCAGCTGGAGAACGGGTTGGTACCCGCCTCCTTGTACAGCTTCATCATCTCTTCGGACTGGCGCTGCCGGTCGTTCTTGTAGCGCTCCTGGATGGCCTTCATCTTCGGCTGGATCGCCTGCATGGCCCGGGTCGCCTTGATCTGCTTCACGAAGAGCGGGATCAGGCAGATCCGGATGACGACCACCATCGAGGCGATGGAGAGACCCCAGGCCCAGCCACCGTCCGGGTTGAAGATGTTGCTGTACAGCGAGTGGAACTGGACGATGATCCAGGACACCGCCGTGTACAGGGGATTCAGGAAGGAGAAGGTCACCGGTCAGGCTCCTTGGACAGGTGGATTGGCCGCACGGGACCAATGGTCGCCGGGCCCTCGGGGTCCGGACCGGCGGGGGTGGCGGTCACCGGGTCTCCGGTGGCGGACCGGCTCTTCAGCCAGTCTCGCAACCGCCGGTGCCACACCGGATGCTTGCGCGGCGGGACGTGATCGACCCCGCCGGGCGTCCACGGATTGCAGCGCAGGATGCGCCACGCGGTCAGTCCGCCGCCCTTGACCGCCCCGTGCACCTTCACGGCCTCGTAGCCGTAGTGCGAGCAGGAGGGGTAATAACGGCAGACCGGACCGAGCAGTGGGCTGATGGTCCACTGGTAGACCCTGATCAGACCCATCAGCAGGTACTTCATCGCCCTGCTCCCGTCGGCGCCGTGGCGGCGGGCTCCGTCCTCAGCAACCGCTTGAGTGCCGCGTCCAGGTCACGTTCGAGGTCCTGGTACGAGGCGGTCGCGGCCTGGGGCAGCGCACGCACCACTATCAGGCTACCGGCGGGCAGCCTGGACAGACGATCACGAACGAGGTGGCGCAACCGGCGCTTGACCAGGTTGCGGACGACCGCCGGGCCAACGGCCTTGCTCACGACGAAACCCGCACGCGCCGAAGGAGTCCCCTCGGCGACGTGCGGGCGGGAGTCGCTGGTCCGGTCGGCCTGCCCCTGGGGGTCACCCTCTCTGCTGAGATGGACGACCAGAAGGGGCCGGCCGGCCCGGCGACCGCGTTTCACCGCGGTCGCGAAGTCCTGGCGCCGCCGCAGCCGATTCTCGGAGGGCAGCACAACAGACTCTGGCGCGGATCAGGCGGACAGGCTGGCGCGGCCCTTGCCACGGCGGGCGGCCAGGATGGCACGGCCGGCGCGGGTACGCATACGCAGCCGGAAGCCGTGGGTCTTCGCGCGGCGACGGTTGTTCGGCTGGAAGGTGCGCTTGCTCACTCGGGGGCTCCTGAGGTGAATCGTAGGATGACGGGGAGTCGCTTGGCCGTCACCGTGCGTCCGCGTGATCTCCCCTGATTTCGGAAATCCGGCCCATCGCCCCAGTTCGGCTGGGGTCTGAGGCAATCCACGGCGCCCGTGCTGCGCGCCTTATGGAGCGGGTGGACCCGCGGACATGCGGCAGCGGCCATCGACAACTCGACCTGGTTACGGTACGCGGGACGGGGTGCGAGGGTCAAACCAGCAGCCTCCGCCCCGCTTTGCCCACAGCCTGTGGACAACGACTTGATCCGGCCCTGTTCGCTGACTACCGTTGTAGAACTTGTCTGGTTTGTTCTTGGAAAGCGTGCACCAGTGGCTGATGTCAACAGCGACCTCGTCCCGGTCTGGGCCAGGGTCGTCGAGCGGCTGGTCAGCGACCCCGATGTCGGGGAGATGGACAAGCAGTGGGTGCAGCGCACCCAGCCGATGTGGATGATGCACGACACCGCCCTGCTGGCGACCCCGAACGAGCGGGCCAAGCAGGTGCTGGAGGGCCGGCTGCTGCCGCAGCTGACCGAGGCCCTCAGCCGTGAGCTCAGCCGCCCGGTCCGGATCGCCGTGATGGTCGACGCCAACGCGATACCGACCACCCCCGCACCCGCCGCCCAGGCCCCCGTCGAGCCCTACCCGGGCCCGGCCGAGGAGGACACCCCCGACTACGGCGGCCAGGACTACCAGCAGCCGTACGAGCACGGCCGGCCCTACGAGAAGGGGCAGCCGTACGAGCAGGACTACGACCACCCCCGCTACGACACCGGCGGCTACGAGCCGCGCCAGGCCCCGTACGGCGGCCCCGGCGGCGGACAGGGCTGGCAGGGCTACCACGAGCAGCCGCCCGCCTACCGCGATCCGGAGGAGTCCGCGCCCCGCCCGGCGCCGCGGCCCGTCCCCGGCCCGCCCGCGACCACCCAGGGCGACCTCTTCGGCGGCGCCTACGGCCCCGGCCCGAACGAGCAGCCCCGCACCGGCGCCGGCCGCCGGGCCGGCGGCTCCCGCCCCTCCGGCGGCCGCCCGACGGAGAAAGCCGCCCCGGAGCGCTCCGAGCGTCCCGGCGTCCCCGGGGTGCCCGCCCCGCCCGGCGCTCCCCCGGCCGGCGGCTCCCGCAAGGACGAGCCGGCCGCCCGGCTGAACCCCAAGTACCTGTTCGACACCTTCGTCATCGGCGCCAGCAACCGCTTCGCGCACGCGGCGGCGGTGGCGGTCGCCGAGGCCCCGGCCAAGGCGTACAACCCGCTCTTCATCTACGGCGAGTCCGGGCTGGGCAAGACCCACCTGCTGCACGCCATCGGGCACTACTCGCGCAGTCTCTTCCCGGGCACCCGGGTGCGCTACGTGTCCTCGGAGGAGTTCACCAACGAGTTCATCAACTCGATCCGGGACGGCAAGGCGGACACCTTCCGCCGCCGCTACCGGGACATGGACATCCTGCTCGTGGACGACGTCCAGTTCCTCGCGAGCAAGGAGTCCACGCAGGAGGAGTTCTTCCACACCTTCAACACCCTGCACAACGCGAACAAGCAGATCGTCCTCTCCTCGGACCGGCCGCCCAAGCTGCTGACCACGCTGGAGGACCGGCTGCGCAACCGCTTCGAGTGGGGTCTGATCACCGACGTCACCCCGCCGGAGCTGGAGACCCGGATCGCGATCCTGCGCAAGAAGGCGATCCAGGAGCAACTCAACGCTCCCGCCGACGTGTTGGAGTTCATCGCGTCCCGGATCACCCGCAACATCCGGGAGTTGGAGGGCGCGCTGATCCGGGTCACCGCCTTCGCCAACCTCAACCGGGCCCCGGTGGACCTGGAGTTGGCCGGGATCGTCCTCAAGGACCTGATCCCGGGCGGGGACGAGGACGCCGGCCCGGAGATCACCGCGCAGGTCATCATGCAGCAGACCGCCGCGTACTTCGGCCTGGGTGTGGACGACCTCTGTGGGTCATCGCGCAGCCGGGTGCTGGTGACGGCCCGGCAGATCGCGATGTACCTCTGCCGGGAGCTCACCGATCTCTCGCTGCCGAAGATCGGTGCTCAGTTCGGCGGCCGCGACCACACCACGGTGATGCACGCGGACCGCAAGATCCGCTCGCTGATGGCCGAGCGGCGCTCGATCTACAACCAGGTCACCGAACTCACCAACCGCATCAAGAGCTAGCCGGCGCCGCGCAGTGCGGCCCCCGGGTGCCCGTCCCGTCGATCGGCTCGGGCACCGGGAATGATCGGCAGGGCGGGCCCTCAGGGCGTCAGGAGCGAATCCTGACGCCCTTTTGCACATCCACAGGTGTGCATCGCGCGCCGACTGGGCAGGGATGCCGTCGACGGACGATCCGCCAGTCCACAGTCCGCGCCGAACAGCTGACCGGTGATTCGAAAGCCCGGGGCGCGCAAGGCCGTTGTCCACAGGACCGGCCCCTTCTCCACCGTCCACAGGGCGGGGAGTGCGGAGTTATCCAGAATTCGTCCACAGGCCCGTCGCCGCTACGCTCTTCCGCGCAGGTCACGTGCCTGTGGACTTGTGCACAACGGTTATCCACAGGGTGTGGACAATTGACGGGCCACCAGTGGGCCGTCCGGGTTGTCCACCGGTTGTCCCCAGGGGAGGGGCGGTTATCCCCAGGTTGTCCACAGCGGCGTCCACAGTTCGACAACCGTGGGCTGGCGTTCATACCCTGGTGTGAAAGGCGTCACGAAAAGTTGACCGGCGCCCGTGGATAACCGGGCCCGGATCTGGGGACAGCCCTGGGGATAACCTGTGGATACCGTGCGTGGCCTGTGGGTAACGCTCGGCTGTCCACAGCGCGGCCTGTCCGTCCACAGCCGCCGTCCACACCCACTGTGGACAAAATTTGGGCTCTGACCTGCGGAAACGGGGTTATCCACGGTTTCCACAGGCCCTACTACTACCACTACACATTTAGACCCCGGACTTGCTTTCAAAGTGGGTGGGCCCCGAATCTGTGGACAACCGCACCCCGACAACCGTTCGGGTTGCTTCCGCCCGTCTGCCCCGTCTGTCGGCGGAGTACGTCAGACTGTCCTTGCGACTGGAAGCGGAGTGACGGAGCTCGGCGGACAGCCCAACCGACGATCAAGATCAGACGAACCAGAGTGCGAGCGGGAGCGCTCGATCCAGGAGGCGGTTACCGGTGAAGTTCCGGGTGGAGCGTGACGTCCTCGCGGAGGCGGTGGCCTGGGCTGCCCGCAGCCTCCCGGCACGGCCTCCGGTGCCGGTGCTGGCCGGCCTGCTGCTGACCGCGCAGGAGGGCAGCCTGGCGCTGTCCGGCTTCGACTACGAGGTCTCGGCGCGGGTCGAGCTGGAGGCGGACGTCGAGGAGGCCGGTACCGTCCTGGTCTCCGGCCGGCTGCTGAACGACATCTCCCGCAACCTCCCCAACCGGCCGGTGGAGATCTCCACCGACGGCCAGCGGGTCAGCGTGGTCTGCGGCAGCTCCCGCTTCACCCTCCCCACCCTTCCGGTGGACGAGTACCCCGCACTCCCCCAGATGCCGACGGCCACCGGCACCGTCTCCGGCGACGTCTTCGCCTCCGCCGTCAGCCAGGCCGCGGTCGCCGCCGGCCGGGACGACACCCTCCCGGTGCTCACCGGTGTCCGGGTCGAGATCGAGGGCGACCGGATCACCCTGGCCGCCACCGACCGCTACCGCTTCGCCGTCCGCGAGCTGCTGTGGAAGCCCGAGCAGTCGGACATCTCCGCCGTCGCGCTGGTCCCCGCCAAGACCCTCCAGGACATCGCCAAGTCCCTGGGCAGCGGCGACAACGTCTCCATCGCGCTCTCCTCGGGCGGCGCGGGCGAGGGCCTGATCGGTTTCGAGGGCGCCGGCCGACGGACCACCACCCGGCTGCTGGAGGGCGAGTTCCCCAAGTTCCGCAGCCTGTTCCCGACCGAGTTCAGCGCCGTCGCCGCGATCCAGACCCAGCCCTTCCTGGAGGCGCTCAAGCGCGTCTCGCTGGTCGCCGAGCGCAACACCCCGGTCCGCCTGAACTTCGAGCAGGGCGTGCTGACCCTGGAGGCCGGCTCGGGCGACGACGCCCAGGCCACCGAGCGGATCGAGGCCGACCTGGAGGGCGACGACATCTCGATCGCCTTCAACCCGGGCTACCTGGAGGAGGGCCTCAAGGCCATCGACTCCCCCTTCGCCCAGCTCAGCTTCACCACCCCGACCAAGCCTGCGCTGCTCAGCGGCAAGGTCTCGGTGGACGCCGAGGAGGACAAGGCCTACCAGTACCTGATCATGCCGGTCCGCCTCTCCGGCTGATCCGCCCCCGTCCGGTTACCCACAGGCTGTGCACACCCGCTGTGCACAGCCTGTGGACGTCTCCCCCGCTCGGCCGACCGCAGACGGCCGGGGCCGCTCCAGCGCGTAGGCTCAAGGAGTGCGGCAACGGCGCCGCCGGCAGGCACGTTCACCACAGGTAAGGACTTGGTCATGGAGCTCGGCCTCATCGGTCTCGGCAAGATGGGCGGCAACATGCGCGAGCGGATCCGCCGCGCCGGCCACACCGTCATCGGTTACGACCGCAACCCGGACATCTCCGACGTCGAGAGCCTCCAGGAGCTCGTCACCAAGCTCCAGGGCCCGCGCGTGGTCTGGGTCATGGTCCCGGCGGGCGCCGCCACCCAGGCGACCGTCGACGAGCTCGCCGAGCTGCTCTCCCCCGGCGACGTGGTGGTCGACGGCGGCAACTCCCGCTGGACCGACGACATCAAGCACGCCGAGGCGCTGGCCGCCAAGGGCATCGGCTTCGTGGACTGTGGTGTCTCCGGCGGCGTCTGGGGCCTGGAGAACGGCTACGCGCTGATGTACGGCGGCGACGCCGAGCACGTCGCCAAGGTCCAGCCGGTCTTCGACGCCCTCAAGCCCGAGGGCGACTTCGGCTCGGTGCACGCGGGCGCGGTGGGCGCCGGCCACTTCGCCAAGATGGTCCACAACGGCATCGAGTACGCGATGATGCAGGCCTTCGCCGAGGGCTGGGAGCTGCTGGAGGCCGCCCCCGAGGTCACCGACGTGCGCGAGGTCTTCCGCAGCTGGCAGGAGGGCACCGTCATCCGCTCCTGGCTGCTGGACCTGGCCGTCCGCGCCCTGGACGACGACGAGCACCTGGAGAAGCTGCGCGGCTGGGCCGCCGACTCCGGCGAGGGCCGCTGGACCGTCGAGGCCGCGATCGACCACGCCGTGCCGCTGCCGGCGATCACCGCCTCGCTGTTCGCCCGCTTCGCCTCCCGCCAGGACGACTCGCCGCAGATGAAGATGATCGCCGCGCTGCGCAACCAGTTCGGCGGCCACGCGGTCGAGTCCAAGTAACCAGAAGGTTCTCCACAAGAAGGCGGGCGCAGTCCACAGCCATGCACGTCGCGCATCTGTCGCTCGCCGACTTCCGGTCGTACGCCCGGGCCGAGGTTCCCCTCGACCCGGGCGTGACCGCCTTCGTCGGACCCAACGGCCAGGGCAAGACCAACCTGGTCGAGGCGATCGGCTACGTCGCCACCCTGGGCAGCCACCGGGTCGCCACCGACGCCCCGCTGATCCGGCTGGGTGCCGAGCGGGCGGTGGTCCGCACCTCGGTGGTGGACCGCGGCCGCTCCACCCTGATCGAGCTGGAACTCACCCCGGGCAAGGCCAACCGGGCCCGGATCAACCGCTCCGACAGCGTCCGCCCGCGCGACGTGCTGGGCCTGCTGCGCACCGTGCTGTTCGCCCCCGAGGACCTCAGCCTGGTGAAGGGCGACCCGGGTGAGCGGCGGCGCTTCCTGGACGAGCTGCTGACCGCCCGGGCACCCCGGCTGGCCGGGGTGCGGCAGGACTACGAGCGGGTGCTCAAGCAGCGCAACGCCCTGCTGAAGACTGCCGCGATGGCCCGCCGGGCCGGCGGCGGCAAGGGCGCGGACCTGTCCACCCTGGAGGTCTGGGACGGCCATCTGGCCCGCGCCGGCGCCGAGTTGACGGCCTTCCGGATCCAGCTGGTGGCCGCCCTGCAGCCGCTGGTGGCGGCCGCGTACGGGCAGCTGGCCCCCGGAGGTGGCGAGACCGCCCTGGAGTACCGCAGCTCCTTCGAGGGCGAGCTGCCGACCAGCCGCGAGCAGGCCGAGGAGCAACTGCTGCACGCGTTGCAGGCGGTCCGCAAGCAGGAGGTCGAGCGCGGCGTCACCCTGGTCGGCCCGCACCGGGACGAGCTGGTGCTCAAGCTCGGCCCGCTGCCCGCCAAGGGCTACGCCAGCCACGGGGAGTCCTGGTCCTACGCGCTGGCGCTGCGGCTGGCCTCGTACGAGCTGCTGCGCGCCGACGGCGGCGAGCCGGTGCTGATCCTGGACGACGTGTTCGCCGAGCTGGACGCCGCCCGCCGGGACCGGCTGGCCGAGCTGGTGGCCGACGGCGAGCAGGTGCTGGTGACCGCAGCGGTCGCCGAGGACGTTCCGAAGGCACTGTCCGGCGCCCGGTTCGCGGTCTCCGACGGCGCGGTGCGCCGGATCGACGCCTGACCGCGCCCCCTCCACCGGCACTGCCGCACCGACGTCACCGCACCGCGACCACTTCCGCGCACCCCCGCCCCGGCCCGACGGGCCCGCCCGCTCCCGTAGGCTGGACGGCTCGGCGGGCGCGCGACCGCGACCGTTGTCCACAGGCTGGGGAAAGGAGATCGCCGTGAGCGAGTCGGCGGAGCACTCCCCCAAGCCCGAAGCCCCCAAGCCCGAAGCCCCCGGGCCCGGCGCTTCCGAGCCGACCGGCGCCGACCTCGCCCGCTCCGCGCTGCGGGCGGCCCGCGCCCAGGCCCGCCAGCGCGGCGAGCAGGTCCGGGAGAAGCGCGAGGCGAAGCGGCACGGCCTGCGCAGCGGCGCCCGCTCGGACGGCCGCGACCCGGTCCCGCTGGGTGCGGCGCTCAACCGACTGCTGACCGAACGCGGCTGGGAGTCCTCGGCCGCCGTCGGCGGGGTGATGGGCCGCTGGCCGCAGATCGTCGGCCCGGACATCGCCGCGCACTGCCACCCCTCCTCCTACGACGAGGCCGCCGCGGTGCTCACCGTGCAGTGCGACTCCACCGCCTGGGCCACCCAACTACGTTGGTTGGCAAGGCAGTTGGTGGCCCGCCTGAACCACGAACTGGGGCACCGGACGGTCAGGACCATCAAGGTGCTCGGCCCGGCGGCGCCCGCCCGCGGCTACGGCCGGCTGCGCGCGCCGGGGAGCAAGGGGCCGGGCGACACCTGGGGCTGAGCGGGAAGTCGGACGGCCGTCGGGTGCGCGGATCGGATGGCAATCTTCCGGAACCCCTGACAGCCCTTCCAGGCGCCCTGGGCCCCCCGGGCGAGTATCGGGACATGTGCAGAGGGGATTCAGGGCGGCATATCTGCCCTCAAGGGCTGCCAAACGCCCATCTCTGTCAGTCGTACCGGTAGACTGGAAGCCAAACACTGTTGCTAGTGGCAACCGAGTCGAAACGCTGTGGTCGCACGCCCGCCCGCACGGGGTGGGCATGCGGCCCGTGCTGTGCCAGAGAGGGCGCTTCGTGGCCGATTCCGGCAACCCCAGCCAGACCCCAGACCAGTCCGACCAGGCTTCCTACACCGGTAGCAACATCCAGGTGCTGGAAGGCCTCGACGCCGTCCGCAAGCGCCCCGGCATGTACATCGGCTCCACCGGTGAGCGCGGCCTGCACCACCTGGTGCAGGAGGTCGTGGACAACTCCGTCGACGAGGCGATGGCCGGGTACGCCGACACCATCGACGTCACGATCATGGCCGACGGCGCGATCCGCTGCGTCGACAACGGCCGCGGCATCCCGGTGGACATCGTCCCCGGCCAGGACAAGCCCGCCGTCGAGGTCGTGCTCACCGTCCTGCACGCGGGCGGCAAGTTCGGCGGCGGCGGCTACGCCGTCTCCGGCGGTCTGCACGGCGTGGGTGTCTCCGTGGTGAACGCGCTGTCCACCCGGCTCTCGGTGGAGATCCACAAGGACGGCCACATCTGGACCCAGGACTACAAGATGGGCGCGCCGACCGCCGCCCTGGTCAAGGGCGCGGAGACCGACCGCACCGGCACCACGGTGACCTTCTGGGCCGACGGCGACATCTTCGAGACCACCGTCTACTCCTTCGAGACGCTCTCCCGGCGCTTCCAGGAGATGGCCTTCCTCAACAAGGGCCTGTCGATCTCGCTGACCGACGAGCGCCCCGAGCACGTGGACGAGGAGGGCAAGCCGCTCACCGTCACGTACAAGTACGACGGCGGCATCGCCGACTTCGTCGCCCACCTCAACTCCCGCAAGGGCGAGCCCGTCCACCCCTCGGTGATCGACTTCGAGGCCGAGGACAAGGACAAGGCGATCTCCGTGGAGATCGCGATGCAGTGGAACTCCTCCTACACCGAGGGGGTCTACAGCTTCGCCAACACCATCCACACCCACGGCGGCGGCACCCACGAGGAGGGCTTCCGCGCCGCGCTGACCGGCCTGGTCAACCGCTACGCGCGGGACAAGAAGCTGCTCCGCGAGAAGGACGACAACCTCTCCGGCGAGGACATCCGCGAGGGCCTGACCGCGATCATCTCGGTCAAGCTCGGCGAGCCGCAGTTCGAGGGCCAGACCAAGGACAAGCTCGGCAACACCGAGGCCAAGACCTTCGTCCAGAAGGTGGTCAACGAGCACTTCGCCGACTGGCTGGACCGCAACCCCAACGAGGCCGCGGACATCATCCGCAAGTCCATCCAGGCCGCCACCGCGCGCGTCGCCGCCCGCAAGGCCCGCGACCTGACCCGCCGCAAGGGCCTGCTGGAGTCCGCCTCGCTGCCGGGCAAGCTCTCCGACTGCCAGTCCAAGGACCCGTCCGAGTGCGAGATCTTCATCGTCGAGGGTGACTCCGCCGGCGGCTCGGCCAAGCAGGGCCGGGACCCGCGCACCCAGGCCATCCTGCCGATCCGCGGCAAGATCCTGAACGTCGAGAAGGCCCGGATCGACAAGGTCCTCCAGAACACCGAGGTCCAGGCGCTGATCTCGGCGTTCGGCTGCGGCATCCAGGAGGACTACGACGAGTCCAAGCTGCGGTACCACAAGATCGTCCTGATGGCCGACGCCGACGTCGACGGTCAGCACATCCGCACCCTGCTGCTGACCCTGCTGTTCCGCTTCATGCGGCCGCTGGTCGAGTCCGGGTACGTCTACCTCGCCATGCCGCCGCTGTACAAGATCAAGTGGGGCAAGGACGACTTCGAGTACGCCTACTCCGACCGCGAGCGCGACGCGCTGATCGCCGCCGGGGTGGAGGCCGGGCGCCGACTCCCCAAGGACGACGCGATCCAGCGCTTCAAGGGTCTCGGCGAGATGAACGCCGAGGAGCTCCGGGTCACCACCATGGACGCCGAGCACCGCCTGCTGCTCCAGGTCACCCTGGAGGACGCCGCCCGCGCCGACGAGCTGTTCTCCGTGCTGATGGGCGAGGACGTCGAGGCCCGCCGCTCCTTCATCCAGCGCAACGCCAAGGACGTCCGCTTCCTGGACGTGTGACGCCTGCACCCCAGGCCCCGCACGTACCAGTCCGCGTGAAAGGAAACTGACCACCAGTGGTCGACGACAACCGTCCCGAAGGCGAACAGCCCGAGACCCCCGAGGCCGCCGAGGCCACCGCCCAGGCGACCATGCGGATCGAGCCGGTCGAGCTCGAGACCGAGATGCAGCGCTCGTACCTCGACTACGCGATGAGCGTGATCGTCAGCCGTGCGCTGCCCGAGGTCCGCGACGGCCTCAAGCCGGTGCACCGCCGCGTGCTCTACGCGATGTACGACGGCGGGTACCGCCCCGAGAAGGGCTACTACAAGTGCGCCCGCGTCGTCGGCGACGTCATGGGTAACTACCACCCGCACGGCGACACCTCGATCTACGACACCGTGGTCCGCCTGGCCCAGCCGTGGTCGATGCGGATGCCGCTGGTGGACGGCAACGGCAACTTCGGCTCCCCGGGCAACGACCCGGCCGCGGCCATGCGCTACACCGAGTGCAAGATGATGCCGCTGGCCATGGAGATGATGCGCGACATCGACGAGGAGACCGTCGACTTCGCGCCGAACTACGACGGCCGCTCGCAGGAGCCCACCGTCCTGCCCGCGCGCTTCCCCAACCTGCTGGTCAACGGTGCCACCGGCATCGCGGTCGGCATGGCCACCAACATCCCGCCGCACAACCTCCGCGAGGTCGCCTCCGGCGCGCTCTGGTACCTGGAGAACCCGGAAGCCTCCAACGAGGAGCTGCTGGAGGCCCTGGTCGAGCGGATCAAGGGCCCCGACTTCCCCACCGGCGCGCTGATCGTCGGCCGCCGCGGGATCGACGACTACTACCGCACCGGCCGCGGCTCGGTCACCATGCGCGCCGTGGTCGAGGTCGAGGAGATCCAGGGCCGCCAGTGCCTGGTGATCACCGAGCTGCCGTACCAGGTCAACCCGGACAACCTCGCGCTGAAGATCGCCGACCTGGTGAAGGACGGCAAGATCGCCGGCATCGCCGACGTCCGCGACGAGTCCTCGGCCCGCACCGGCACCCGCCTGGTGGTCGTGCTCAAGCGCGACGCGGTCGCCAAGGTCGTGCTGAACAACCTGTACAAGCACACCGAGCTGCAGACGAACTTCGGCGCCAACATGCTGGCCCTGGTCGACGGCGTGCCGCGCACCCTGTCGCTGGACGCCTTCATTCGGCACTGGGTCAACCACCAGGTCGAGGTCATCGTCCGGCGCACCACCTTCCGCCTGCGCAAGGCCGAGGAGCGCGCCCACATCCTGCGCGCCCTGCTCAAGGCCCTGGACCTGATCGACGAGGTCATCGCGCTGATCCGGGCCTCGGCGAGCGCCGACGCCGCCCGCACCGGCCTGATGGGCCTGCTCGACATCGACGAGCTCCAGGCCAACGCCATCCTGGAGATGCAGCTGCGCCGCCTGGCCGCCCTTGAGCGCCAGCGGATCATGGACGAGCACGACGAGCTCCAGCGCAAGATCGACGAGTACAACGCGATCCTGGCCTCGCCGACCCGCCAGCGGGAGATCATCTCCGAGGAGCTCACCGCGATCGTCGAGAAGTACGGCGACGAGCGGCGCTCCACCCTCATCCCCTCCGACGGCGACCTCTCCATCGAGGACCTCATCGCCGAGGAGGACATCGTCGTCACGATCACCCGTGGCGGCTACGTCAAGCGGACCCGCTCCGACCTCTACCGCTCGCAGAAGCGCGGCGGCAAGGGCGTGCGCGGCGCCCAGCTGAAGCAGGACGACATCGTCGACCACTTCTTCGTGACGACGACCCACAACTGGATCCTGTTCTTCACCAACAAGGGCCGGGTCTACCGGGCCAAGGGCTACGAGCTGCCGGACGCCGGGCGCGACGCCCGCGGCCAGCACGTGGCCAACCTGCTGGCCTTCCAGCCGGAGGAGCACATCACCCAGGTGATGGCCATCCGCACCTACGAGGACAAGCCGTACCTGGTCCTCGCCACCCGGGCCGGCCTGGTGAAGAAGTCCGCGCTCAAGGACTACGACTCGCCGCGCTCCGGCGGCCTGATCGCGATCAACCTGCGCCAGGACGAGGAGGGCCGGGACGACGAGCTGATCGGCGCCGAGCTGGTCTCCGCCGAGGACGACCTGCTGCTGGTCTCCAAGAAGGCCCAGTCGATCCGCTTCACCGCGACCGACGACGCGCTGCGGCCCACCGGCCGCGCCACCTCCGGCGTCAAGGGCATGGCGTTCCGCGAGGACGACGAACTGCTCTCGATGAACGTCGTCCGTCCGGGTACCTACGTCTTCACCGCCACTGACGGCGGGTACGCCAAGCGCACCGGCGTGGACGAGTACCGTGTCCAGGGGCGCGGCGGCTACGGCACCAAGGCGGCGAAGATCGTCGAGGGCCGCGGCTCGCTGGTCGGCGCGCTCGTGGTCGACGAATCCGACGAGATCATGGCGATCACCCTCTCGGGTGGAGTGATCCGCACAAGGGTTTCCGAGGTTCGTGAAACCGGACGTGACACCATGGGCGTCCAACTGATCAACCTCGGAAAGCGTGACGCGGTCGTGGGCATGGCCCGCAACGCGGAGGCCGAGGACGAGGAGACGGCGGAGGACGAGGTCGCGGGTACCGAGTCCACCGAGACGGCCGAGGGTACGGAGACGGTGGTCGACGGAGACGTCGAGGCCTGAACCGAACCGCAGACCGGTGCCGCTGCGTCCTGGTAGAGGGACGCGGCGGCACCGGACGCCGACCAGTTCCGGGCAATCCCGCCGGGCGCTGGATGACGAGTGACGAAGCAGGGCGGCGCCGCCGTCCTGGTGGGAAGTGCGGGAGGACCAGGTGAGTGGAGCCACGGGTGCTGCGGGAGGAACCTCCGGCGGCCGTCCGGGCGCGCAGGGCGGGGGTTCGTACGGCGTGCCGCAGCCGCCGGCCGAGCACCCGGCCGCGTCCACCTCGCTGATGCCACCGGTCGGCGGAGCGGGACAGAGCGGCGCGACCTACGGGGGGCAGCCGCAGAGCAGCCCGGCCTCCGGCTCGGGCGGCTTCTCGCAGCCGACCACGTACGCCAAGGGGCAGCCGACCCCGGCCCGGGGCACCCGGACCTCGGGCAACACCCCGGCCGGCGGAACTCCGGTCGGCGGTACGCCCGCCGCCGGGGCGGCGCGCCGCCCGGCCGGGGCCGCCCCCGCGGTCGGCGGCACCGGCCTCGGCCGGACCCGCAAGGCCCGGCTGCGGGTGACCAAGGTCGACCCGTGGTCCGTGATGAAGGTCAGCTTCCTGCTGTCGCTGGCCGTCGGCATCATCATCATCGTGGCCTCGGCCGTGCTGTGGATGACGCTGGACTCGCTCGGCGTCTTCGACTCGCTGACCAAGACCCTCAAGGACGTCACCGGCTCGGACAGCAGCGGTGGCCTCAACCTGATGGACTACATCGGCTTCGGCAAGGTGATGACCTTCACCACGCTGATCGCCGTGGTCGACGTCGTCCTGCTGACCGCCCTGTCCACGCTCTCCGCGTTCATCTACAACGCGGCGGCCGGCTTCACCGGCGGCGTCGAGCTCACCCTGGCCGAGGAGGACTGATCCCGGCCGGATCCTGACCCTCGCTCAGCTCTCCGTCCGGGGACGGAATGCACGGGCCCCGCAGGCTGTTCCAGCCGGTGGGGCCCGTCGGCATTTCGGGTGACAGCCGGCCGCCCGCGGCGCGCCGTCCGGAGACCGGGCGGCCGCGGTGGGATTAGCTGGGTGCCACCCCTCCCGCGCCTGGGAGTGCCGCAGGCCGCCCCCGGTCCGCCCGACCGGGTCAGCTGAGGTTCCGCAGGACGACTGGACGGAGGCGCGCGGTGGCGAAGCTCGCAGGTCAACTGGTCGAGGCCCTGGAAGGGCTGTTGGGGGTCCCGGTGCCGCTGCGGGTGCAGGTCTGGGACGGCAGCGTCGCCGGGCCGCCGGGCGCGCCCACCGTGGTCCTGCGCAACCGCCGGGCACTGCGCCGGCTGATCTGGCAGCCGAACGAGCTGGGACTGGCCCGGGCCTACGTCGCGGGGGACCTGGAACTCGCCCCCGGCACCGACCTGTACGAGACGCTCTCCGCCGTCGCCCGCTTCGCCGAGCGGCCGGAGATCCGCACCCTGGCCCTCGGGCCGCGCGACGTGCTCGGGGCCAGGGGCCGCCGGGTGCTCGCCGCCGCGCTGCGGGCCGGAGCGGTCGGCCTCGATCCCGAGCCGCCCCGCGAGGAGGTCCGCAGGGCCGACGGGCGGCTGCACAGCCGCAGCCGGGACCGCGCGGCCATCAGCCACCACTACGACGTCGGGAACGACTTCTACCGGATCGTGCTGGGCTCCTCGATGGTCTACTCGTGCGCCTACTGGACGCCGGAGGCGAAGAGCCTGGAGGCCGCCCAGGAGGCCAAGCTCGACCTGATCTGCCGCAAGCTCGGCCTGCGCCCCGGGATGCGCCTGCTGGACGTCGGCTGCGGCTGGGGCTCGCTGCTGCTGCACGCGGCGAAGCACTACGGGGTCACCGCGGTCGGCGTCTCCATCTCCCGGGAGCAGGTCGCGCTGGCCCGCGCCCGGGTCGAGGAGGCCGGGCTGTCCGACCGGGTCGAGGTTCGGCTCCAGGACTACCGGGAGATCGCCGACGGGCCCTTCGGCGCGGTCTCCAGCGTCGGGATGGCCGAGCACGTCGGCTCCGAGCAGTACCGGGTCTACGCCGAGGGCCTGTACCGGCTGCTGGTGCCCGGCGGCCGGCTGCTCAACCACCAGATCGCCCGCCGCCCCGACGTGCCCGGCGAGCCGCACCGCACCAGCCCGTTCATCGACCGCTACGTGTTCCCGGACGGCGAGCTCTCCCCCGTCGGCTCCACCGTGGCCCGGTTGGAGGAGGCCGGCTTCGAGGTCCGGGACGTCGAGTCGCTGCGCGAGCACTACGGGCTGACCCTGCGCGAGTGGGTGGCCAACCTGGAGGCGCACTGGACGGAGGCGGTCCGGCTGGCCGGGCGCGGCCGGGCCCGGGTCTGGCGGCTGTACATGGCGGCCTCCGCGCTCGCCTTCGAGCAGAACCGGATCGGGATCAACCAGGTCCTCGCCGTCCGCAGCACCGAGGAGGGCACGGCGGGTCTGCCGTCGACCCGCGAGGAGTGGTTGTTGCGCCCCGCCGCCGCTGCGCCGCAGCTGGTCGCGGGGGGCGCCGCCGCGGCCCCGGCCGGCCCGGATTTGGGAGATCGGCCGTCGGTCCGCTAATCTTTCAGTGCGGCAAGGGCCTATAGCTCAGACGGTTAGAGCGCTTCCCTGATAAGGAAGAGGCCACAGGTTCAAGTCCTGTTAGGCCCACCTCCCCGAAGGGCCCGGAGTGATCCACTCCGGGCCCTTCGACGTTCCCCGTCGCCGGGCCGGGAACCGCCCGCCCTCCCCCGCTGTTCTCCGGGAGGGACGGTGGAGGGTTGGTGACGACATGGCGGTGCTCTGGGCGATGAGCATTCCCGGACTGGTCTGCGCCCTGGTGGTGCTGGCGGCGCTCGACCAGCTGGCGCTGCGGGCGGGCCGCGCCCGCTGGGTGCCCTGGCGGGGGACCGGCCGGGAGGGGCAGATCTCGGCCACCGGATTCGAGCAGCTGCACGCGCAGTTCGCCGCGGGCAAGCAGCATGAGCTGGACGAACGCCGCAGCACCCTGATGCTGCGGGACGAGGAGGGCGAGGGGGCACCGCCGCGGACCAGGGTGGACCTGGTGAACGGCACGGCCGTGGTGGTGGTGCCGGACGGACCCGTGGACGGAACGGCCGGCCGCACCTGACCGGGGGCGCCGGGGCGGTCTTGGGCGCGGCCGGAGCGGCCGCCAGGAGGTGTGGCGTCAATCCTGGGACCGCACCGCCGGGTTGGCCGTACGGCGGCTGGTCACGATTGGGACACCGGTGTGTATCATCGGCCGCAAGGGCAGTCTGGCACTCGGCCGCCCGTTCGCGCTCGAAACACAACTGGACTCGTCGGCCCGGTCAGTCCGGCCGGATCCGGCTCTTGAGTCCACCAACGCACGAAGGACGAGGTCCCGCGGTGAAGAAGCTTCTCCTGGTCGCCCTGGTCGCCCTCGGCGGCTTCTTTGTCTACCGTCAGGTCCAGGCGGACCGCGCCGAGCAGGACCTGTGGACCGAGGCCACCGACCCGGTTCCGGCCGGTCGCTGAGCCCTCGGCGATCTGACGATCGACGAACTCCGGAGGCGCCCGTCAGCGCCTCCCGGGCCGGCCGGCCCGGTCGACGAACCGGACCGGCCGACCACAGGGAATGGCACCGTTCCGGGGGGACGGCGCTGGGAATCGCGCCGGAAACCGGTACGCTAGTGCCCGTTGGCACGCGCGGTGCCGTCGAGGGGCATTAGCTCAGTTGGTAGAGCGCTGCCTTTGCAAGGCAGATGTCAGGAGTTCGAGTCTCCTATGCTCCACAGTTCACAGCAG
>NZ_JBHVFE010000104.1:0-22746 GCF_042801945.1 Kitasatospora sp. NPDC057542 | reverse complement strand
GGCCCGGTTCGGCGAACCGGGCCCTCCTGCCGCCTGGTGCCAGGGCACCGCTACGACACCGCTACGGCATCGCTCAGAGGTCGAGGCCGGTCAGGACCATGACCTTCTCGACGGTGTAGTCGTCCATCGCGTACTTGACGCCCTCACGGCCGACACCGGAGTCCTTGACGCCGCCGTACGGCATCTGGTCGGCACGGTAGGACGGCGCGTCGCCGATGATCACACCGCCGACCTCCAGCTCCCGGTGGGCGCGGAAGGCGGTCTGGAGATCGTGGGTGAACACGCCGGCCTGGAGCCCGAACGCCGAGTCGTTGACGGCCGCGAAGGCCTCGTCCACGCCGTCCACCTTGTGCAGCGACAGCACCGGGCCGAACACCTCGGCCTTGGCCAGGATGGCGTCCCCGGGCAGGTCGGCCAGCACGGTCGGGGCGTAGGTCGCGCCCTCGCGGGTGCCGCCGGTGAGCACCTTGGCGCCCTTGGCGACCGCGTCCTCGACCCAGGACTCGACGCGCTTCGCGGCGTTCTCGTCGATCAGCGGGCCGACGTCGGTCGCGTCGTCGCTCGGGTCACCGGTGACCTGCGCCTTGACCTTGGCGACGACCTTCTCCGCCAGCGCGTCGTACACCGAGGCGTCGGCGATCACCCGCTGCACCGAGATGCAGGACTGGCCGCCCTGGTAGTTGGCGAACATCGCGATCCGGGTGGCCGCCCAGTCCAGGTCGGCCTCCGAGGACCAGTCGGCGAGCACCACGGCCGCGGCGTTGCCGCCGAGCTCCAGGGTGCAGTGCTTGCGCGGCACCGAGTCCATGATCTGGTAGCCGACCTTGTCCGAACCGGTGAAGGAGATCACCGGCAGGCGCTCGTCCTGCACCAGGGCCGGCATCCGGTCGTTCGGCACGGTCAGGATCGACCAGGAGCCGACCGGCAGGTCGGTCTCGGCCAGGATCTCGCCCAGCACCATCGCCGACAGCGGGGTCGCCGGAGCCGGCTTCAGGATGATCGGGGCGCCGACCGCGATCGCCGGGGCGATCTTGTGGGCGACCAGGTTCAGCGGGAAGTTGAACGGGGCGATCCCGAGCACCACGCCGCGCGGGAAGCGGCGCACCACCGCGAAGCGGCCCACGCCGCCCGGGTCGGTGTCCAGCCGCATGGTCTCGCCGTTGGTGCGGCGCGCCTCCTCGGCGGCCCAGCGGAAGACCGACACCGCACGGCCGATCTCACCGCGGGCCCACTTGATCGGCTTGCCGTTCTCGGCGCTGACCAGCTGGGCGAGCTCCTCGGTGCGCTCGGTCAGCCGCTTGGCCACGTGGTCCAGGGCGGCGGCACGCTGGTGCGCCGGGGTGGCGGCGAACACCGGCAGCGCGGCGACGGCGGCGTCCAGCGCCTCCTCGACCTGGGCCTCGGTCGGGATGCTCACCTTGCCGACCAGACGGCCGTCCCAGCTGTTGTGCACCTCGAAGTCGGCGTCGCCGCTCGCCCGGCGGCCGGCGAGCCAGAAATCGTACGTGGTGGTCACCGTGGTACCGGCCCTCTCCTCGTCTGTCCTACGGCCCACGGACGTGGGACCCGGATTTGAGGGTAGGCGGGGCGGCGCGCCGACCGGATTGGCCGACTAGGAGCGTTCGCCCCCGGGGCCACTCCACCGCGTCCTACCCGGGGGTGGCTCGCGTCCCGCGGGGGCGCGCCTGCGTCCTACGGGACCCGCCTGCGTGCTACCGGGCCCTCCTGCATGCTGCCGGGACCTCCCGTGCCGCCGGGCCGCCTGCGTCCTGCCTGCGCCTCACTCCTCGCCGGAGCGGAGCGCCAGCCACAGCTCCATCCGCACGTCCGTGTCGTCCAGCGAGCGGCCCAGCAGCTCCTCGACCCGGCGCATCCGGTAGCGCAGCGTGTGCCGGTGCACGCCCAGGTCGGCCGCCGCCGCGTCCCACTGGCCGTGCCGGGACAGCCACGCCCGCAGCGAGGCCACCAGGTCCCCGCGGGCCGTCCGGTCGTGCTCCCGCAGCGGCCGCAGCAGCCCCTCCGCGAAGGCCGTCACCGCGTCCTCGCCGAGCAGCGGCAACAGCGAACCCGCGCCGACCTCCTCGTGGTCCACCGACCGGCGGCCACCGCGCAGCGCCACCGCCAGCGCCCGCTCGGCCTGCGCGTGCGCCGTCCCGGCCTCCTCCAGCGCGGCCGGCGCCGAGACGCCCAGGGACAGGCCCTCGTGCTCCTCCACCGCGCCCAGGCAGGCCCGGTGCACCGCGCCGTTGTCCAGCGCCAGCACCATCAGCCGCGGCCCGTGCACACCGTCCTCCCGCGCCACCAGCAGTTTCTCGCCCACCCGGGCGCCCGCCTGCTCGGCCCGGTCCCCCAGCTCCCCGAGCGCCTCCGCGGCATCCGCGTTGGCCGGCCCGGCCCCGGCCACCAGAACCCGTATCGTGCCCTCCGGCAGCCCTCCGAACAGCCCCGCCGCCACCTGGCGGGCCGTCGCCACCTCACCGGCCAGCACCATCCGCAGCAGCGCCGCGCCCATCCGCTCCTCGGCCTGCCGCAGCTCCCGCGAACGCTCCAGGGTGAGGGTCAGCAGCGCCACCGCCGCGTTCAGCACGTACCGCTCGGTCGGCGTGATCCGGTCCTCGGTCCCGACCGCCAGGAAACCCCGGGCCCGCCGGTCCGCCCCCAGCGACTGGACCACCACGTAGTCCTCGTCCGCCGTGTCTATCCCCGGCGCGCGCCCCTGCAACGCCGCACTCGACGGCGCCGGCCGCCGACGCAGCCGGTCCACCTCCGCCGCCAGCCGCCCCGCCCGGCGCGCCGCCCAATCCGGAGCCACCACCGACAGCGCGCCCGACCCGTCGTACAGCGCCGCCCAGCCCCCCAACCGGGCCGCCAGCCGGCGCACCACCGCCGTCGTTCCGTCCTTGCCGAGCGCCGCCCGGGTCAGCTCCTCCTGCGCCTCGAAGCTGGTCGTCACCGCCTCGTACTGCTCAGCGGCCAGCGCCGCCGACACCACCTTGCTGATCGCGATGAACGGCGTCGGCTCCGGCACCCGCAGCAGCGGCAGCCCGCGCTGCGCCGCCGCGTCCACCAGCGGCTGCGGCACCTCGGTGTGGGACAGCCCCACCCCGAGCCCCAGACCGACCACCCCCGCGTCGGCCAGCCGGTGCACGTACGCCTGCAGCTGCGCCGCCGTACGGCCCAGCTTGATACCGGTGGTGAGCAGCAGCTCGCCACCCTCCAGGAACGGCGTCGGGTCGTCCAGCTCGCTGGTGTGCACCCAGCGGACCGGCCGCTCCAGGTGATCCGCACCGGCGAGGACCGTCAGATGGAGCGACGTGTTGCGGACGACGGAGGCGAGTGTGGGGGGCATGGCACCTTCGGGGGATCGACCTGACCGCGCCATTGCGGCCGGGCGAGGAGAGGGACGTGGGACTGGTGAGGGTCTCTCCCCTTCATTATGGACGCTCCGGACAACCCGCACTGCCGAATCCACCTCGGAGGCGACTTCCCGGCGGCCCCGCCGTCACCCCCGCAGATCCACCAGCAGCGGCGGCACCTGCTCCCCCGACACCGCCGTCAACGACACCACCGCGTGCCCGGCCGGCAACGCGTGCGCCAGATCCGACGGCGACCACCGCAGCCGCTCCACGTCCCGCGTCGTCACCGACTCCGTCTGCGCCGTCGTCCCCGACAACGCCTTCCGCCCGATCCGCCCGGCCCGCCGGATCACGCCACCGGAGGTGTCGGGGGTGTGGGTGACCGCGCTCTCCTGCACCAGGTGCGTCCCCCAGGCCTCCGAGAACAGCTTCCCGTCCCACGGCGCGATCCCCGGGAACGCAATCCGGCAGCCGACCGCGCCGAACAGCGGCGCCCGCAGCGCCTCCGGCAGGTCCACCAGCGTCCGCAGCAGCAGCACCGCGCCCGCGTTCGCCCCGCGCATCCGCTGCAAGCCGCGCACCGCGGTGGCGTCCAGCGCCGCCGAGGCGTCGTCCACTACCAGGCCGGCGAACAGCGAGCGGTCCTCGCGGGCCCCGGCCGCCTGCACGAACTGCCCCACCACCAGCCGGGACAGCATCCGCGCCGCCTCCGGGTGGCTCCGCTCGGGCAGCTTCACCCGCACCCGCAGCGGGTGGTCCAGCACCCGCATCGCGAACGGGGGCCGGCCGGTGCCGTCGGTCGCGAAGGCCTCCTCGAAGGCGGGCCGCTCCAGCAGCGCCAGCCGGTCAGCCAGCAGCGCCCCGGGATCGTCCGCCCGGTCGCGCTGCCGCTCCCGGTACTCCAGGTCCCGCTCGTGGACGGCCAGCCGGCCGGCCACACCGAGCGCCTTCACCAGGGCCGCCAGCACGTCCGGCTCACCGGCCAACAGCGCCCGCAGCTCCCGCACCCCCGGGTAGCGGCCGTACGCCGCATGGAACGGACCCACCACCTGCTGCAACGCGGTACGGGCGTGCTCCGCGCGGGCGGTCAGTTCGTCCGGCAGCAGCGCCTCGGCCAGCCGGGCGGCCGCCTCGTCGGGGTCCCGCGCGGCGCCGTAGAGGTCCAGCCCGTAGAGCGAGGACGGGTCGCCGGGCGCGATCACCACGTCGTACCAGGAGTCCGGGCCGAGATCGGCGTCCGCCGCCCCGACCACCACCGCACAGGCGGTGCCGGACAGCGCCTGCAGGCACAGCGCCTCGGCCACCGGCCGGGCCAGCCGCGCCGTCTTCCCCGTCCCGGCCGGGCCCACCGCCAGCAGCGAGGTGCCCAGCACCGCCGGGTCCAGCGCGAAACCGGCCGCCCGGTGGCCCAGCGGGTTCTTCGGGACGTCCTGTGCGGTGCCCAGCCGGACCTGACCGAGCAGCAGATCGTGCCGCTCCGCGCGGCCGGGCAGCTCGCGCGCTTCGGACGGGTGGGCGAAGGCCGCCGCGCCGCGGGTGGCCACCTGCTCGGTGAAGGCGGGCACGAACACCGGGTCCGCCTGGGCGGACTCCCAGGCGCGCCGGATCCGCACGTAGTCGACGTCCCCCACGGCCTCGCCGTCCAGCCGGGCGGCTGCCTCGGCAGCGCCGCCCTGGCGCAGCCCGTCCCACGGGTCCTGCCCCCGCCCGGCCTCGGCCGCCCCCGGGGCATCCTCCTCGGCGGGCTGCTCCTGCGTCACCGTGCGCGACAGCAGCGGCGCCACGTACCGGCGCCACACCTCGGGCCAGCGGCCCATCCGGCCGAAGACCTTGATGACGGCCGCGGCCACCAATACGTTCACCGACAACCCGACGACAGTCACCAGAGTCTCGGTGGGGTGTTCGACCCAGACGGTCATCACGATCAGGTGGAGCACCAGTTGAGTGCCGTAGACGAACGCCAGCCATGCCACCACCGCATTGAGCCCCGCCCGCAGCAGTAGCGGCCAGGTCGCGACCTTGGCCGCCTCCGCCCGCTCCGGGTCAAGGCGGCGGTAGCCGAGCCGGTAGACGCCCGGGTCGGCGTCGGGGCGCGGGGCGCAGGCCCAGGCCGCGAGGTCGAAGGAGGTGGCGCCCGCACCGGGCCGTGGGTGGGGCACCGGGGTCGGGGGTCTGGTGGTGGTGCGCTCGCCGTGGTGGTGTGCCCCGCCCTGTGCCATGTACGGCCCCGCTCCCTCGCCCGCCCGGCCCGACCGCCCGTCGGTGCCGCCATACCCATGCCGCCGTACCGGCGACACGCCCGCGCTCAGGGTAGTGGAGCGTGGCCTGCGGGTAGTCGCGCCACCCGCGCTGGCCGTGCCGGACAAGTCGGACGGCGCACTGCTACCGAGTGGCGCGTGCCCGGGTGGGGAGGGCGGCCGTAGCCTGCGAAGCACCGAGCCGAGAAGTCTGGAGAAACCCCATGAGCGCCGCAACGCCGCTCCCGCAGGAGCGCCGCCTGGTCACCGCGATCCCCGGTCCGAAGTCGCAGGAGCTGCACGCCCGCAAGCTGGGTGCGGTGGCGGCCGGTGTCGGCACCACCCTGCCGGTGTACGTGTCCCGTGCCAACGGTGGCGTGCTGGAGGACGTGGACGGCAACTCGCTGATCGACTTCGGCTCCGGCATCGCCGTGACCAACGTCGGCAACAGCGCCGAGGCCGTGGTGGCCCGGACGACCGAGCAGCTGGCCAGCTTCACCCACACCTGTTTCATGGTGACCCCGTACGAGGGCTACGTGGCCGTCGCCGAGCAGCTGAACGAGCTGACCCCGGGTGACCACGAGAAGCGCACCGCGCTGTTCAACTCGGGCTCCGAGGCCGTCGAGAACGCGGTGAAGATCGCCCGCGCCTACACCAAGCGCCAGGCCATCGTGGTGTTCGACCACGGCTACCACGGCCGCACCAACCTGACCCTGGCGCTGACGGCTAAGAACATGCCGTACAAGCAGGGCTTCGGTCCGTTCGCCCCCGAGGTCTACCGGGTGCCGGTCGCCTACCCGTACCGCTGGCTGACCGGTGCGGAGAACGCCGCCACCGAGGCCGCCGCCCAGGCGATCGACACCATCAACAAGCAGATCGGCGCCGAGAACGTCGCCGCGATCATCATCGAGCCGATCCAGGGCGAGGGCGGCTTCATCGAGCCGGCCAAGGGCTTCCTGCCGGCGATCGTGGAGTTCGCGAAGGCGAACGGCATCGTGTTCGTCGCGGACGAGATCCAGACCGGTTTCTGCCGCACCGGCCAGTGGTTCGCCTGCGAGGACGAGGGCATCGTCCCGGACCTGATCACCACCGCCAAGGGCATCGCCGGCGGTCTGCCGCTGTCCGCGCTGACCGGCCGCGCCGAGATCATGGACGCCGCGCAGACCGGTGGCCTGGGCGGCACCTACGGTGGCAACCCGGTGGCCTGCGCCGCCGCGCTGGGCGCCATCGAGACCATGAAGGAGCAGGACCTCAACGGCAAGGCGCAGCGGATCGGCGAGATCATGCTGGGCCGCCTGCGGGCCATGCAGGAGAAGTACGAGATCATCGGTGAGGTCCGCGGTCGCGGCGCGATGATCGCCGTCGAGCTGGTGAAGCCGGGCGGCAAGGAGCCGAACGCGGAGGCCACCGCGGCCATCGCCAAGGCCTGCCACGCCGAGGGCCTGGTCGTGCTGACCGCCGGCACCTACGGCAACGTGCTGCGCTTCCTGCCGCCGCTGGTCATGCCGGAGCACCTGCTGAACGAGGGCCTGGACATCCTGGAGGGTGCGTTCGCCGCCCTCTGAGCGGTGTCGCCCGTCAGGTCGTGAACCCCCGCCGGAGGGTTGTCCGGACAGCGCTGAACGGCCCGTGGGGACCTCTGGTCCGCACGGGCCGTTCGGTTTGCGGGCGCGCCGTGCGGGCGGTCCGGGCATGATCGACGGGGTGCCCCGGAGGCTGCCCGGCGCAGGGTGAAGATGATGTGCGGAATCGCTGAAGGCGCTCGGCGCGGAAGGGCTGTTGACGTAGTGTCATCGCAGATGGACAGCGAGCCTCAGCCCTTGGCGCGGCCGTCCGCGGGGCCCCGTCCGGGGTCGTTTCCGCGGGTGCCGCGTGAGGACGACCAGGCCGGCCCGGGAGGGCCGGCGCACACCGAAGGCCGATCGACCGACCGTCCGACCCACACCCCCCGGGGCGCACGGAACGGCGATCATCAGAGCCGCCCCGGAGCTCTCCCCCCTGCTCCGGGGCGGCTGTCCGCTGCCCTGGGGCGGGCGGCGCGGTCGGTCGCCGTACCGGTGGTGGCGGCGGTGCTCCTGCTGGTGGTGTCCTGGCAGGTCGCGGCGGACGGGCCGCTGCTGGGCGTGGACCGTTCGGTCCGCCAGGCCGTCCGCACGGCCCACCTGGACTTCCCGAGCGCACTGCTCGACCGGTTCGGCCACTTCCTGTCCGACCTGGGCAGCGGCGTCCCGGCGGTCCCGGTGCTGCTGTCGGCCGGCGCACTGGCCGCCTGGCGCGGGCGCCGGGCCGGGGCCGGGCGCTGGTGGCTGCCGCTGCCGGTGGCGGCGCTGACGGCGGGGCTGATCCCACTGCTGGTGGTTCCGGCGAAGTCGGCCTTCGCCCGGCCGGGTCCGCTCGGGGAGGCGCTGACGGCGGGCCAGTGGGGCTGGTACCCGTCCGGGCACACCGCGACCGCGACGATCTCGTACGGGGTGGCGGCGCTGCTACTGGCCCGGGTGGCCGGGCCGCGCGCCGTCCGGGGGCTGGCGGCGGGTGCGGTGCTGCTGTCGCTCGGGGTGGGTGCGGGGCTGGTGTGGAGCGACTTCCACTGGCTGCTGGACGTGGTGGCGAGCTGGTGCCTGGCCGTCCTGGTGTTGTGGTCGCTCGCCCGGTGGCTGCCCCGGCCGGGTGCCGGGAGGCGTCAGGCCTCGGGGTCCTCGTTGCGGTGAACCAGGCCGGCCTCGCCGTTGTCCCGGTGCCACTCGATGACGAGTTCGTCGCGGGCTCCGAAGCGGACCAGGTGGCGGCCGACGACGTCCTCCAGACCGGGCAGGTTCTCGCGCTCGCCCTCGACGGTGAGCAGCAGCGCGTCCGGCTGGGCCTCCAGGGTGGCGGTGCCGGCACCGAAGACCATCGTGCCGCGGCCGGTCTCCTCGGAGTAGACGGCCTCGATCTTGCGCCCCATGTGGGCGGCGAGCTGCTTGGCGTAACGGCCCGGGCGGTCGGTGACGACGCGGGCTTCGGAGCGGGGCATGGGCCCTCCAGGGTCCGGGAGGGAACTTAGGGTCCCCTCACTCGGGGCAACGCTAACCCAGGTACTGAGCTAGGCTCAACATATTTCCGCGATCGCCCTCCGCCGCCGGCCGCGGGCCCCGGACCGACGGCTACCCTGGGGCGGACGCCAGCCGAGGAGACCGCCGATGACCACCACGCCGACCGACGAACCGGCGGCCCCCTCCCCCGGCCCCCAGCCCGGCACCCCGGGCACCGCCGCCGAACTGGCCGACGCGATGACCAGGGCGATCAAGCGGATCCGGCGTCAGACCGGCTGGCGGCTGGAGCCGTACGGCATCACCCCCGGCCAGGCCCGGGCGCTGCGCATGCTCGCCCATGTGCCCGGCTGCGAGACGCCGGACCGCGCGATGCGGCTGAGCGACCTCGCCGACAAGCTCCACATCGCCCCGCGCTCGGCGACCACCGTGGTCGACGCGCTGGAGGAGGCCGGTCTGGTCGAGCGCAGTCCCGACCCGGCCGACCGGCGGGCGGTGCGGATCCTGCTGACCGAGGCCGGGCAGGCGGCGGTGGAGCGGATCGGACAGGTCCGGGACGAGGTGGCCCAGGAGTACTTCGGCGAGGTCAGCCCCGCCGACGAGGAGGTGCTGCTGCGGGTGCTGCGCTCGGCCGAGGCCCGCTTCCTCGCAGCCGGGCCGCCGCACCGCCAAGGGCCCCCGGGCGCAGCGCGGTGATCCCGATCCCGGCGATCACCAGCAGCGCGGCCGCGGCGGCCGTCGGGCTGATCCGCTCACCGAGCAGCAGCCAGGCCGAGGACATCCCGAACACCGGCACCAGCAGCGAGTAGGGCGCGACGGCGGTCGCGTCGTAGCTGCGCAGCAGGAAGCTCCAGGCGACGAAGCCGAGCAGGGTGGAGACCAGCCCGACGTAGCCGATCGCCCCCAGTCCGGCCGGGGTGACGTCGCGCAGTGCGCGCAGGTCCGCCTCCGGTCCCTCGACCAGCAGGGACAGGACCAGCAGCGGCAGCGGCGGGACGGCGCTGACCCAGACCATCCAGCGCAGCGCGTCCGGCGGCGCGGCCTTGCGGGTCAGCACGTTGGCCAGACCCCAGGCGACGGCGGCCAGGACCACCAGGACGAAGGCCCCGAGCGGCCCGCCGACGCCCTGGTCGCAGGCGGCCAGCGCGATGCCGGCGAAGGCGATCGCCAGGCCCGCCAGCCGCAGCCCGCCGGGGCGTTCGCGCAGCAGCACGGCGGCGAACAGCGCGGTGAAGCCGGCCTGCCCCTGGAGCACCAGGGAGGAGAGCCCGGCCGGCATCCCGGCGTGCATGCCGAGGAAGAGCAGCCCGAACTTGACCACCCCGAGGACCACGCCGACGGCCACCACCCAGCGCCAGGCCACCCTGGGCGGGCCGACGAAGAAGATCGCCGGCACCGCGACGACGGCGAACCGCAGGGCGCAGAAGAGCAGCGGCGGGAAGCTGTCGAGGCCGACGTGGATCAGGACGAAGTTGAGGCCCCAGACGGCGGCCACCAGGACGGCCAGGGCGATGTGGCGCGGGCTCATGCCGCCCCGGCCGCCGTCGCCGCTCGTGCTGCTCGTGCCGGCCGTGCTGTTCTGGCCGCTCGGGGCGGCGGCGGTTGTCGCGGTCATGGGTCGAGCATGATGGCGCCGGACCGTGTAGCACCAGCGATGAATACTGAAGGAGACGCTTTAGGATCGCTGCATGATGGATCTGGGGCGCCTGCGGGCGCTGCACGCGGTGGCGGTGCACGGCTCGGTCGGCGGGGCGGCGGCCGCGCTCGGCTTCACGCCCTCCGCGGTCTCGCAGCAGATCGCCAAGCTGGAGCGGGAGACCCGGACGGTGCTGCTGGAGCGGCAGGGCCGGGGCGTGGTGCTGACCGATGCGGCGCGGGAGCTGGCCGTCACCGCGCAGACCGTGCTGGGGCTGCTGGAGCAGGCCGCGGTGCGGCTGGAGGAGCAGCGCGGTCAGGCCGTCGGGCGGTTGCTGGTGGCCGCGTTCCCGTCCGGTGCCCGTGGACTGATGCCCGGGGCTCTGGCCGACCTGCGGCGGCGCTGCCCGGAACTGGACGTCCGGCTGCTGGAGCGCGACCCGTACCCCGCGGCCGAGCTGGTGGCCCGGGGCGAGGTGGACCTGGCGCTGGTGCAGGACTGGCCGACCGTGCCGCTGCCGGTGCAGGAGGGGGTCTCCCGGATGGACCTCGGGACGGACCCGGTGGACCTGCTGTTGCCCGCCGACGACGGGCTGGCCGCGCTCGACCCCGTGCCGGTGGAGCGGCTGTGCGGGCAGCGCTGGATCAGCGTGCCGCCCGGCAACATCTGCCACGACTGGCTGGTCCGCACCCTGCGCGAGGCCGGTGAGGAGCCGGACGTGCGCTACCAGGTCGGGGAGTTCGAGACGCAGATCGCGCTGGTCGCGGCCGGTCTGGGGATGGGCCTGGTGCCGAGGCTCGGGCGGGGCCCGCTGCCGCCCGGGGTGGCGGTCCGCCGGGTGACGCCGGAACCGAGCCGCCGGGTGTTCGCGCTCTGGCGCTCGCAGGCCTCCCGGCGGCCAGCCATCACCGAGGCACTGGCCTCGATGCGGGAGTGCTGGGGCGGCTTCCGGTCTGAGGGCCTCGTCGGCCGGTCCTGAGGGCAACCGCCTCCGCCCTCGCGGACCTCGGCGTCCGGATCGACGGCTGACGGGCCGGCCCCGGACCTGTTCGGGCCTCAGCCGGCGAAGCCGATCACCAGCCACATGAAGCCGACCCCGGCCACGGTGCAGAGCAGAGTGCTGCGCGAGGGGTGCGGGCTGTGCGCCTCGGGGAGGATGTCGGAGGTCGCCAGGTAGAGCAGGAAGCCGGAGAAGAAGCCCAGGTAGAGGCCGAGCAGGTGCCCCGGGATGGTGAACGCCAGGGTGATCGCCGCGCCGGACACCGGGGCCAGCGCGTCCGCGGCGAGCAGGGTCATCGCCCGCCGCCGGTCGTTCCCGTACAGCCGGGTGATCGTGTACGTGTTGAAACCGTCGGCGAAGTCGTGCGCGACCACCGCGATGGCCACCACCGTGCCGACCGTGGTGCCCGCCTGGAAGGCGGCGCCGATTGCGAAGCCGTCCATCACGCTGTGCCCGACCAGGGCCAGAGCGGCGGTCAGGCCGATGCCCTGACGCCCGGCGGCGTGGGCGTGGGCGTGCCCGTGGTGGCCGTGGGAGTGCGCGGCGTATTCGCCCTCGTGGCCGCGGTGGATGGCGACCGCGCGCTCGACCACGTGGATGGTGAGGAAGCCGGCCGCGAACATCAGCAGCGCCTGCGGCACGCCGTGCACCTCGTCCGGCGCCTGGTGGATCGCCTCGGGCAGCAGGTCGAAGGCGACCACGCCGAGCATCAGTCCGGCGGCGAAGCCCAGCACCAGGTGGCGGCGGTCGCGGGTACGCTGGGCGACGAATCCGCCGACCAGGGTCATCAGGAACGCCGCGGCGGCGACCAGGACCGCGGTCATCGGGCCGGCTCCGTCCCAGGTCCGGCCGGGTGGCCGGGGCCTTCGCCGGGTGGTCCGCCGAGCGCTCTGCGCATTCCTCTCCCCCTGGGATCCGCCCGTGGCCGGGCCGACCGCCGACCGTACCGGACGCCCGCTCGGCGGTGATCACCCGGGGTGCCGGGGGCCCGGCCGGGAGCCGTTCCCCCAGCCTCGGCCCGGGCGTGCAGGGGCGCCCTCCGGATGGGCCGTTCGGAGTGAGGCTGCCCACCGGGGCGGACGGCCGGCGCGGTCCGCCGGGTCGAGGGCGGTCAGCCGGGTGGAGGGCGGTCAGCCGCCGGTGGCCAGTGGCAGGCCCAGATGGGTGTGGGCGAGTTCGCGGACGCCGTCGCCGTCGATCAGGTGGATGTGCCGATGGCTCTCCTCCGCGGTGAGGTCCAGCACCTCCTCGGTGAACCGGCCGGTGGTCAGCCGCAGGCCGCGCTCGGCGGACTCCTCCCCGACCGCCTCGGCCAGGGTCTCGATCTGTTCGGCGCCGACCGGCCCGGTGTCCCGGGAGGCCCAGACCACCCAGCGGCCGGGCAGCGCGGTACCGGGTGCGCCCTCGCCGGTGGCGACCAGCCCGGCCGGGCCGCGCAGCCGGACGCTCCACTGCGTGATCCCGCCCCGGGTCAGCAGATCCCGCACCAGCTGGGCGAACTCGTTGGCGGAGAGGTCGGAGGCGGCCGGCACGGTGGCCCCGGCCTGGGCGGCCGGCTGGACACCGACCCGGTCGTACGGGTCCGGGGTCACGGCGGCACCGAGCTGGCGCAGCCGCACGAGGGCCTCGTCCTGCTCGGCGTCGGCGTAGACGCCCTCGTCGTCGCGCTCCTCGTACGGGGTGCCCGGCGGCAGCAACCGGGTGCGGGCCAGGGCGTCGCGGTCGGCGTCCACGCTGACCAGGCAGAGCGGCTCGGCCGTGGCGGGATCGCGCAGCCAGCCGTTGAGGACGACGCCGGCGAGTATCTCGTCGGTGTCGACGGCGTCGGCGGCCTGAAGGGCGCGCAGGGCGAGCCGGGCGACCAGCCGCAGGTAGTCGGTGGCCCGGTCCGCGGGCGGGCGCGGCACCGGGAGGATGTCGCCGTCCGGGGCGAGCCGGTAGCCGGTGAGCGAGGGCACCAGCTCAAGCGGCGGCAGGTCGAGGTCCAGCACGGCGGTGCGGGTGAGCGGGCGGAAGACCGCCCGGCAGGGGGCGGGCAGGTCCTGGGTGGCGGTCTCGGCGGCGGCCAGCGCCCGTTCCAGCAGCGACTCCACGGCGGCCGGCTCGGCCAGCCGGTAGGCCCGTCGGCACTCTTCCAGGCTCTCGTTGTACTCGCGCACGGCGCGGGCCCGGGCCTCCTCCGCCGCCTCGTGGGCGCGCCGGGACTCGTCGACGGCCGGGCTGCCCGCCTCGGCCCGGCGGGTACGCCACTCGCGCAGGGCACGCTGGTGGGTGAGCCGGGCCTGGGCCAGCTCGCGCTGGTAGCCGGAGTCGAGCAGCCGACGGGACGGGCCGCTCTCCGGATCGGCCGCGGGTGGCTCGGCGGGCGCGAAGTCCTCCCAGCGGGGCTCGGGCTCGTCGGCGGCGCCGGGGCCGTCGGCCGGGTAGGGGCGGGGCTGGTAGTGCCGCAGCTGGCTCTCGAAGTCCATGGCCGAGACGGGCAGCGCGGCCCGTCGCAGCAGGTCGGCCAGCCGGTCGTGCTCGGACTGCACGGCGAGCGTGCGGTGGTGGGTCAGGGCGGCGGCCCGGGCGTGCACCGCCACGGCCTCGTCCGGATCGGCCCCGCCGGGGCCGGGGTGACCGGCTCCCCGGTCGGCGGGCCCGGGGCCGGCCGCCGGGGCCTCAGGGCCGTCGGGGCCCGGGTCGCTACCGGTCGGAACGTCGCCGGACGGGCCGTCACCGGCCTTGCCGCCGCTGGGGCGGCCGGTGGCGGCGCCCTCCGGATCCTGCTCGTCCTCGGCACCGAGGTCGCGGAAGACCGAGGCGAGGAAGCCCGGTCGGGGGAACTGGACGGTGGCGGTTCCGTCGGACTGGCCGTCTGCTGAGTACTGCATCGGTCGTCGTTCCCCCATGCTCGTCCGGCGCCTGCCCGGGGCGACCGGAGAACCCGCGGGCCCGCCCCTGCCGGACATTGTCCCCCGAACAGGCGCAGTGGTCAGCCAAGCCGCTCAGTTGGTCCGAGTGTTGGTCAGGTGCAGACCGATGTAGCCGACGTAGATCCGGCCACTGCCGGAGCAGTCGTCCAGGTAGTGCAGCCGGGGCGCGGTGCGACCGCCACCGATCCGCAGGTGCGCGCCCATGAACGCGCGCCGGGAGGAGTCGACGCACTCCGGCACCGGCAGCATCCGCTCGCGCTTCCACTTGGTGTGGCTGAACACCGTCCGGGACTCCCCGCGGACCGCCTTGCGGGGCGGGAACCGGCGGCAGCCCTCGGGGGTGCGCTCGCACCACTGCTTGAAGTCCCCGCCGGCCGCACCGCGCACGGCGGCCTCGGCGTACTCTTGAAGGGCGGTCAGCCCGTCCCAGGCGAGCCGGGCCCAGCCGGCGCCGGCGCACTGGAGCTCGTCCAGGGCCAGCGCGTTCTTCTGGTCACCGGTGAAGGTCACCAGCGGGAACTCACCCAGTCTGGCCATGAGTTCGGTGAAGGTCTCGGGCGTGCCACGGCGATCGTGGGGCTGGGCGGCGGAGTGCGGCCCGACGGCCGACCCACTGCCCGGTGCGACGCAGTGGCGCCCGGTCAGGGCGCGGGTTCCGGAGCGGAGACGGCCCTCCCGGATGTCCCGGCCGTCGCGGCCCTCCCGGCCCTGGCCCCGCTCGCGGTGTTCGCGGCGCTCCAGCCGCAGGGTGTGCCGGACCCGTTCCAGCTCGTCGGCCCTGGCCTGCTGTTCGGCGCGGTCCTGCTGCTCCTCGCGGGCGAGCGCGGCCAGGTCGGCGCCCTGGTACGGGGCAGCCCGACCGATCGTCCGTTCGACGGCCTGCTCGACGACGTGCTCAGCCGCCCGCTCGGTGGCCTGCTGCGCCGTCCGGCGGAGCTGCGGCGGCGGGACGCGCAACACCGGGACGGCCGCCAGCGGCGGTGGCAGCGGCTGGTCCGCGGCCAGGCGGCGCGGCTCGCGGGCGAGCAGCCCGGCGGCGCGGCGCAGGTCCTGCTCTATTCGGCCCCGGGCGAGCACCGGGTGTCGGGCGCTGTCCTGCCGGGAGGCCGGGTCGACCTCGGGCAGATAGGTGCGCACCGCTCCGCCGTAGACGGTGTGGTACTCCAGTGCGACGTTGAACCCGGTGCGGGCCCCGGGGTCCAGCACGTAGGCGGTGGCGAGGCCGGGCAGCTGCTGGCAGAGCGGGGACACCACGTCCTGCACCCAGCGGTCGACCGGGAGGTTCACCGGGACGCTGGCCACCACGGTGGGCAGCCTGCGTTCGGGGTCGCACAGCTCGTCGATCAGGGTGTCGACCTCGTCGGCCGTGATCACCCGGGGTGCGGAGTGGACTGCCGCCGGGCCGTCGGTGGCGTCGAGCAGTGGGAGGAGCGAGCGGGCGAGTTCGGGCACCGGCACCCGGCACGGGGTGCGCACGCCGCTGCCGGTGCTGTGGGCCTCGGCCTCCAACCGGACCCAGGTGGGGCCGTCCGAAGCGGTGGACACGGTGAGGGTGAGCTGCTGGGTGCCGTGCGGGGCCGGGATGCGCAGGCGGCGGCGGTCGTAGCGGCCGGTGCCCGGTCCGCCGCGCAGCGGGCCGTGATCGCGGTCGAGCAGGACGCGCTCGCCCAGGCGGAGGCGCTCGGCGGTGGGAGCCGGTTCGGCACTCTGCCCGACGGGGGCGGGGGAGTCCGGAGGGGGCTCCTCGAAGCCCTCCTGCTTCAGCCAGGAGGCCAGCTGCTCGTCGGCCAGGGCGACGGCCTCAGCGTGCGCGAGGGCCGTGGTGACCGTCATCCGGTAGGGCGTCGCGGGACCGCGGGGACCCGGTAGGTCGGCACCGGTGTGCGGGCGGACGCGGTTCGGGGCGGAGCGGTTCGCGATCAGGTGGTGGGTAGTCAGGCGGTTCGAGGTCGGGTTCGTCGCGGGCTGGGGATTCGAGGTCGAACGGTCTGAGGTCATGCGCATACCTCCGTGGTGCGGGGGTGGGGTCCTGTGTCCTCCATCGATGGTTTCGTCCGGTTCTGCCGGAGCCTTGCCCAGGAAACGCCACGGCCCGGAGCGGAAGTTCCAACTCCGGGCTACGACACTACGTTCGGGTGAATGTGCTCAAGCGGCCTTCCGCGTGGCGCAGGGCCTGGGCCACGGGAAACGGCCGGTCACGGGCCGTCCGGCGGCTCCTCCGACCGGCGGGACCCACGAGGTGCCGCCCGCCCCGGTGGTCAGACCGGCACCTCGACGTAGGTGCGGCCGGCCGGGGCCGCCACCGCGGTACCGCCGGTCGCCTCGGCCAGCCAGGTGTGGAAGTCCGCCGCGTCCGGCTCCGGCACGCCCACCTCGATCCGCACCCCGGCCGCCTCGTAGGCCAGGTCGGTCACCGCGTACCCGGCCGCCCGCAGGTCGTTCTCCACCCGCCCCGCCCGGACGTGGTCCACCGTCACCGCGAGCAGCGCGACCGGTCGGCGCTCCAGCAGGCCGATCTCGTCCACGGCCTCCGACACCGCGTTCCCGTACGCCCGCACCAGGCCGCCCGCACCGAGCTTGATCCCGCCGAAGTACCGGGTGACCACGGCGACGGTGTCGGTCAGCCCGCGCCGGCGCAGCACCTCCAGCATCGGCACCCCGGCCGTGCCGCCGGGTTCGCCGTCGTCGCTGGAACGCTCACGGCGCTGCTCGTCGCCGACCACGAAGGCGGTGCAGTTGTGCCGGGCGTCCCAGTACTGCTTGCGGATGCCGGCGATGAAGGCCTGCGCCTCCTCCTCGTCGGCGACCCGGGCGAGGTGGCAGATGAACCGGGACTTCTTGATCTCGATCTCGTGGCTGCCGGCCCGCCGGATGGTGAGGTACGGCCTGGCGGTGGGCTCCGGCGTGGCGGACATGGTACGGGGGTCCTCCCGAGGACGGCGAAGGCTGGCGGCGCAGGCCCCGGGGCACCGGGGCGGCACCGCCAGCCTAGTTGGCGCGCGGCGGGAGGGGTCAGCCGCCGGGCTCGGCAGCCGGTTCGACGGTCGGTTCGGCGGTCGGCCGCGATGCCGGCCGCCGGTGGGTCAGCGGCCGGCCAGGGCGTTCAGCCGCTCGCGGTCCAGGCCGGTCAGCGCGGTGACCTCGGCGAGGTCGACGGCGCCGCAGTCCAGTCCGCGCAGCAGGTAGCCGCTCAGCGCCCGGGCGCTGGCCGGCTCGTCCATCACGTCGCCGCCCGTCCTGGCGACGTACGCGGCCAGCCGGGCGGCGGAGGCCGCCAGGCCCTCGCGGTAGAAGGAGTAGACGGCGGCGTAACGGGTCGGCAGGTGCGCCGGGTGCATGTCCCAGCCCTGGTAGTAGGCGCGGGCCAGCGAGCGGTGGACCAGGCCGTGGTGGAGCTTCCAGGCGGCGTGCACCTGCTCGGTGGAGCCGGTCGGGACGACGTTGGTCGAGCCGTCGCAGAGCCGCACCCCGGTGCCGGCGGCCGCCACCTGCATGACCGCCTTGGCGTGGTCGGCGACCGGGTGGTCCATGCTCTGGTGGGCCGCGCTGACGCCGCAGGCGGCGCTGTAGTCGAAGGTCCCGTAGTGCAGGCCGGTGGCGCGTCCCCCGGCGGCCTCGATCATCCGGGCGACGGTGGCCCGGCCGTCCGGACCGAGGATCGCCTGGGTGGTCTCGATCTGGATCTCGAAGCCGATCCGGCCCGCGGGCAGTCCGGCCCGGCGCTCGAAGTCCTCCAGCAGCCGGACCAGCGCGGTGACCTGCTCGGCGTAGGTCACCTTGGGCAGCGTCAGGACCAGGCCGTCCGGCAGCCCGCCGTTGGCCAGCAAGGTGGCCAGGAAGAGCTCCAGGGTGCGGATGCCGCGGGCCCGGACGGGGACCTCCATGCACTTGATCCGGATGCCGAGGTACGGCGGGGCGCAGCCCTCCGTCACCGCCGCGGCGACCAGTTCGGCGGCGCGGACGGCGGCCGCGTCCTCCTCGGCGTCGGGGCGGGGGCCGTAGCCGTCCTCGAAGTCGATCCGCAGGTCCTCGACCGGCTCGCGCTCCAGCTTGGCGCGGACCCGGGCGTGCACGTCGGCGAGCAGCTCGTCGTCGGCCACACCGAGGGCGCGGGCCAGCTCGGCGGGGGTGGCGGCATGCCGGTCGAAGGCCTCCAGGGCCTGGCGGCCCCACTCCCGCACGGTATCGGCGTCGAAGGCGTCGGCCGGGACGTAGACGGTGTGCACCGGCTGCCTGGTCCCGGGCTCCCCCGGGTAACGGCGCGCCAGATCGGCGTCCACCGGGGCGAGCAGCGCCTCCACGGCGGCGCGGGCCGCGGTGGAGAAGGAGGGCCCGTCCGTCGGCCCGCTTCCGTCGACCCCGACCCGCCTCATCCGCACTCCTCCATGCCGAACCAGCGCTTCAACAATTTGTTGAGGCGAAGGTAGCTCCGGCGGGACCGGGCGTCAATGGCCGACCGAGCCCTGGACGGCGGCGGCTGCGGTCAGTCCCTCCCGGCGGCGACGTAGCGGTCGCGCAGCTCCGGGAACAGCTCGGCGACCTCCTTGGGGTGGACCGAACCGTCCGGGCCCTTGCCGGTGACGCCGAACTCCCTGGTCAGCCAGTCGGCGAGGCGCTGGGGATCGGGCTGGTGGCCGTGGACGTCCATGTACGAGACGAGCGCCTCGTAGGCGACGTCCGGGTCGAGGCGAGCGGGCGCCGGGGGGAAGCCGGGCTGCTCGGCATGCACGGGCTGCTCGGCCGGGACCGGCTGCTCGGGCTCGGCGGGCTGCTCGGGCTGCTGCTGGGGGCCGGTCGCCTGCTGGGCCTGCGGACCGGGAGCGGGCTCGGCGGCGGGGACAGGCTCCTCGGCAGCCGGGCGCGGAGGCTTGAACCAGGGCGAGGCCTGCCCGGGCACCCGCCCGCCCGGGGCGGCGTCGGCCGGGTGGCCGGTGGTGCGGACCGGGCGCTCGGTCCAGACGTTCAGCTCCTCACCACGCGGCTGCGGGACATCGTCGGCCGCCTCGTCCGGTTCCTGGGCGGCCCGCAGCCTGACGGCGGCCAGCTTCGCGAGCATCGGTGCGGCGACCTCGGCGGACATCGGCGCGACGGCCGCGGGCACCTGCGCCGGAGCCTGTTCGGGCTGAGCTTGTTCGGGCTGGGTCTGCTGGACCTGCGGTGCCTGCTGGGGCTGCTGTACCTGCTGGGTCTGCGGTACCTGCTGGGTCTGCGGTACCTGTTGGGGCTGCTGGGGCTGCGGCACCTGCTGGGAGTGGGCCTCAACAGCCGGGGCGATGGCCGCGGCGACACGGTTCTCCTGGGCGTCGATCCCCTGCACCTCCTGCCCCGTCAGCGTCTCCTCGGCTTCGACCTCACGGCCCTCGTCATCCAGCCGGTCGAGCAGCGCCGGGTCCAGCGGCACGCCGAACTTGGCGAGCTTGAGCGGCAGCAGCGCCTGGATCGGCGCCGAGCGGCGCCAGCCACGGCCGTACCGGAAGCGCAGCTGCGCCCGGTAGACCAGGCGGTTCTGCTCGAGTCGGATGACCTCGTCGTAGGAGCGGAGCTCCCAGAGCTTCATCCGCCGCCAGAGCCGGAAGGTCGGCACCGGGGAGAGGATCCAGCGCATCACCCGGACCGACTCCATGTGGCGGTCCGCCGTGATCGCGGCGATCCGGCCGACCGCGTGCCGCGAGGCCTCGACCACGACCACGAAGAGCACCGGGATGACGGCGTGCATCCCCATGCCCAGCGGGTCGCCCCAGGAGGCGGCCGCGTTGAAGGCGATGGTGGCGACGGTCAGCAGCCATGCGGTCTGCCGCAGCATCGGGAAGGGTATTCGCAGCCAGGTCAGCACAAGGTCGAGCGCGAGGAGCACGACGATGCCGGCGTCCACGCCGATCGGGAAAGCATAGGAGAAGGCGCCGAAACCCTTCTCCTCGGCCAGCTCGCGCACCGCGTTGTACGAGCCCGCGAAGCCGATGCCCGAGATGATGCAGGCACCGGCCGCGACCAGGCCGAGCAGGCCCCGATGGGCCTTGGTGAGCGTTGGGCGTGCCATTACGTCTATCAACCCCTGGATGTCGGCTGCTGCCGTACGCTGCCACGACTGCCGGGTCCCGCTGGTCGGGCCGCCGGACGGCTGGGCAACCTCCGGGCTCGGCCCACCGGAGTTTACTCGTACACGTGTTTAAGCGTTCCCACAGCCTGGAGTGTCACGGTGAGCAGCCCGACACCGGCCCCGGCACCGTGCGGAGCTGCGCCGGAGGCCGGACCGGATCGTCAGCGGGTCTGCCCCGCCGTGCCGTTGAGGTAGGCCAGTACGGCCAGCACCCGGCGGTTGGCGTCCTCGTCGGGGGCGAGTTCGAGCTTGCTGAAGATGTTGGCGATGTGCTTCGCCACCGCACCGTCGCTCACCGAGAGGCGGGCGGCGATCGCCGAGTTGGAACAGCCCTCGGCCATCAGTTCCAGCACCTCACGCTCGCGCGGGGACAGCCGCAGCAGTGGACCGGGCCTGCGCGACGTGGTCTGCATCAGCTTGGCGATCACGTCCGGGTCCATCGCCGTGCCGCCCGCCGCCACCCGGCGGACCGCATCGATGAACTGCCCGGCGTTGAACACCCGGTCCTTCAACAGGTAGCCGATCCCCCCGGTGCCGTCGGCCAGCAACTCCCGCGCGTAGAGCTGCTGGACGTGCTGCGACAACACCAGCACCGGCAGGCCCTGGATCTCCCGCCGCGCCTTGAGCGCGGCCTGCAAGCCCTCGTCGGTGAGCGTCGGGGGCAGCCGGACGTCGACCACGGCCACGTCCGGGCGGTGGGTCAGCAGCGCCTCCAACAGCTCGGGGCCGGTCTCCACCGCCGCCGCGATGGTGAAGCCGTGCGCTTCCAAAAGCCGGATCAGGCCTTCGCGGAGGAGATAGAGATCCTCGGCGAGGACAACTCGCACGGCAACTCCAAGGTGATGGTGGTGGGTCCGCCCGACGTGCTGTCGATGGAGAGGACACCGTCGAAGGTACCCAATCGCTTCTCGATCCCGCGCAGTCCGGTCCCCCGCGAGGGGTCCGCCACCCCTGCACCGTCGTCCGTCACCGTGACCCGCAGGAAGCCGGCCCGGTAGAGGATGTCCACCCATACCTGGTCCGCCCCCGAGTGCTTGGCCGCGTTGGCCAGCAGCTCGCAGATGCTGAAGTACACGGCGGCCTCCACCGGGGCCGGCGGCCGGTCCGGCAGGCTCACGCAGACCTCGGTCGGCAACGCGCTGTCCAGCGCCAAGGCCCGGACGGCGTCGCCCAGCCCACGCTCGGCGAGCACCGGCGGGTGGATGCCGCGCACCAGGTCCCGCAGCTCCTGGAGCGCCCGGGCCGAGGACTGCCGGGCCTCGGCGAGGAGCTCGCGCGCGGCCTCCTGGTCGGTGTCCATCAGGTGCTCGATGGTGCCCAGCGTCATGCCGATCGCGACCAGTCGTGCCTGGGCGCCGTCGTGCAGGTCCCGCTCGATCCGCCGCAGCTCGGCCGCCTGGTTGCCCACCGCGTCCGCCCGCGTCTCGGTCAACTCGGCCACCCGCCTGGTCAGCTGGGCATGCGTCGCCCGGCCGTCCTGGTCCAGCACCCGGCGGGCCGCCTCCGCGTACAGCCGCACCGCGAACGGCGCCACGAGTATCCCGACGACGATCATCGCGGCCCCGAGCACGACGCTCAACAGGATGGACGCCATCCGGCCGCTCAGCGGACCGAAGTCGGACGCGGGAACCGGCCCCGACAGAATGTAGGCGGCTCCCAGCCCGAGCAGCACGGCCACCGGGCCGACCAGGGCCACCGCGAGAAGCGGGTTCACCACCATCCAGAGCAGCTCGGCACGGGTGGTCCGGTCCCGCAGGCCCCAGTGGAGCACCTGCGCGTACTTCGCCACCGTCCGCGAGCGGTGGTAGGTGTAACCCGTCCACCAGTGCCCGCGACCGTCCAACTCCAGCTCCGGACGAGGCTCGTAGGTGGCCGGCAGCCGTATGCCGAACCAGCGCTCCAGCTGACCGCGGGTGCGGTCGGCGACGCCGCGAACGAGGAAGGCGGCCACGAAGGAACCGGCGGACGCCGCCACCAGGAGCGCAGCGAGGATTCCCGGAGAGTAGTTCTGGAGGATCTGTGCCGCGATCACCCCGGAGAGAACGGCTGCCGCCACCGGCAGGACGAACCCCGGCACTGCGGCCAGCAGCACCAGGACCAGCCGTGTCAGGCCCTCACCGCCGGCCGCGAAGGCAGCCCGGGCCTGCGCACGTACGGACGTGCCGCTCGTACGACTCACTGTTGTCACGGGAAGCTCCTGATGCCGGTACCGATCGTCCTCCATCAGTGTTCACGAAGCACCCGCCACCGGCACGGGCCATGGCACCCCAATTCCGGGGTAGACCTAGGACCACCTACTGGTGGACAAAGTGGCACCGACGGGTGAGATGATCCGGAAATGCGAAGAACCCCCATCCGGGTCCCGGATGGGGGTTCTTTCTGAAGAATTGTTCGGCGGCGTCCTACTCTCCCACAGGGTCCCCCCTGCAGTACCATCGGCGCTGTAAGGCTTAGCTTCCGGGTTCGGAATGTAACC